>JBBRZY010000008.1:0-17871 GCA_038252885.1 Anaerolineales bacterium
GACTTGCCCGAGCGCGCCCCCGGCGCACTTGTCCCCGACTCTTCCGCCGACGTTCTGTCCACCAATGCTCTGGTTGACTGGAGCAAGGTGCTCTTTCAGTCCTATCGCGACGGCAACTGGGAAATCTATCGCGCTGACGGCGCCGGCAGCAACCAGGAGCGCCTGACTAACAACGGTGCAACGGATATTCAGCCGCGCCTGAACCGCGGCAATACCAAGATCGTGTTTGCCAGCAACCGGACTGGCAACTACGAAATCTTCAGCATGAACAGCAACGGAAGTGGCGTGACCCAGTTGACTTTCGACGGGGCCAACGACACCAACCCAGTTTGGTCGCCCGATGGCAGCCGCATCGCCTTCCAATCGTTCCGCGACGGCAACTGGGAAGTCTACGTGATGAACGCCAACGGCTCTGGCCTGGGCCGCCTGACCCATGACGCTGACTACGACGCCGAGCCGGCCTGGTCGCCCGACGGCAATAGCCTCGCCTTTATCTCGCGGCGCACCGGCGGCTACCGCGTGTATGTGATGGACACCAATGGCGCCGGCCAAACGCAACTCTCTAACCAGGCCTACAGCACCGAGCCGAACTGGTCGCCCGACGGCAGCCAGATCGCTTACTCGGCCGACGCCGACGGCGATGGTTGGTACGACCTGTGGACGATGAATGCGAACGGCACCGGCCAAACCTTGCTGGTGGCCGGCAGCAGTAGTAACAATTCAGATGTGATCGCCCGCAGTTGGGCACCCGACGGTAATTTCCTGGCGTTTACCCATGTCTATTGGGTCGAAATCGGCGGTCAATACTATTGGGCTTCCGCCTACCTGGAGTATCGCAACCAGGGCAACGGCAGCATTGCGCAATTGAGCAACCACGGCGACGATTGGGAGCCTGACTGGCAGACGATCGACGTTTTGCGACCCGCCACTCGCGCGACCACCCCTAGCGTCTGGACCCAGGGCGGAACGTTTACGGTGAACTGGTCAGGGGCCGACGCAGGCGGGGCCGGCCTAAAATCCTACGACGTGCAGTACCGCGACGGTCTGGGCGGCGCGTGGGTCGATTGGCAGATTAACACCACCAACACCTCGGCCAACTACAATGGGGTGACGGGCCACAGCTACTTCTTCCGCACGCGCTCGCGCGATAACGCCTACAACCAGGAGCCCTACCCCTCCGTGCCTGATGCGTCCACTTCGACGTATGACTATGCGCTAGCTGGCACCGTCTTCGGTAACCGCGAACAGCCGGTGGCGGTTGCCGGGCTCACGCCCGCGCCGGGCGCATTGAACAGCGGGCTGTCGGATGCAGCGGGCTTGTACAAGCTGTACTTTACGCAGACGGGTCCGTACAGTGTCACGGCCACGCGCAGCGGCTTTGGCAATCTGCCGGCCTTGCGCAACGTCGCCAACAACAGCACCGGCGTCGACCTATTCCTGCCCCCAGCCGATGACCGCATTGTCAACGGCGGCCTGGAGACGGGCACGCTCGGCCCGTGGGTTTCAACTGGTGAACTCGCAGCCATCGTCGTCAATAACGCCCACACCGGGCTGCGCGGCGTGCAGTTGGGAAACGGCCTAAGCGCTTACGCTCCGGACGAGAGCTACGTGCCACTGGATCCCACCAACACCAGCACGCCCGTGTTTGTGCTCAAATGGGGTTCGTTTGGCAGCGGGCCTGGCCAGAGTTACATTCCCGATGGCATTGCCGTCAGTCCCAACGGAACAGCCGTTTACGTGACCGACCCTGACAACGACCGCATCGAGAAGTTTGACGCTTTTGGGAATTTTCTGCTGGAATGGGGCACAACGGGTACAGGGCCCGGCCAATTTGATTTGCCCTATACCGTCGCCGTCGATGGCGCCGGAGATGTATACGTCTCCGACCACTTGAACAATCGGATTCAGAAATTCGACGCCAACGGCAACTATCTGACCCAGTGGGGCACAACTGGCAACGGCAACGGTCAGTTCATAAACCCATATGGGATCGCCATCGATGGCAGCGGGAACATCTACATCACCGACACGAACAATCACCGCGTGCAGAAATTCAGCAGCAACGGGGTCTTCATCACCAAGTGGGGGTCCTTGGGCAGTGGCGACAGCAACCTTCACACGCCAAACGGCATCGGTGTGGATCGCAATGGCTTCGTTTACGTGGCTGATCTAGACAACTACCGCGTCATGAAATACGACAGTTCTGGCAATTTTATTACGAAGTGGGGCTCATTCGGCAGTAGCGTTGGTCTATTCAACCAGCCGACAGGCCTGGCAGTTGATACCGGCAACAACGTTTACGTGGCCGATGCGCTCAACCACCGCATTCAGAAATTTACGAGTGCAGGTGTATTTATGGTGCAATGGGGCGGATATGGCACCGGCGACGGCCAATACCACCGGCCACGCGGCGTGCATGTCGATCCCTTCGGCTTTGTCTGGGTGGCGGATAGCGACAATGCCCGCTGGCAAAAGTTCTCGCAAGCCTGGCTAACGCCGACAGCCACCTTCTCTGGCACTGCCGTGATCACACCGATCGGGGGACTCGTCACAGCCGGCGCAGTAACAGTCACGGTGCCGACCGGCGCCGTCGTCACCACCACCACCTTTATGCTGGCCAGGTCCGATTTCACACCCTCGCCCCCGGCCGGTCTAACCGTCGCTGGCTTCCCCTTCTCGGTCACGGCAGTCATCACCGGCGGTATTCCGCTGACCGAGACCCAGGCCGCGGTCACGGTGACAGTGAAATATTCGGATGGCAACCTTCAGTCCGGCAACATCGCCAGCGAGGCCACCCTCCAGTTGTGGCAATATGACGAGTATGCGGCCGTTTGGCAGCCGCTGACCGGCACCCTGGATACCATCAACAATCGCGTTGTCGCCACGACCACGCGCCTCGGACTGCTGGCCGTGTTGGGCACGGCACATGTGGGGCCGTGGGTAACGACGGTGGAGCAACCGATCACGCTGGGGGCGGCTCTCGCGCCTTCCAGCACGCTGTCGCTGATGTATAACGTTGCGGCCGTCAACGCCCTGAGCGATAGTGTGCGGATTCAGCTCATTGGGGCAAGCCAGACCTACACTTTCACGCTCAGCGGCGCGACACTGGCCATTGGGATCGGAAGCTGGCACCATGCCTGGTTTGCGGTGCCAAGCTGGGCCAATGGGACCTTGACGGTGCGCATCGAACTGTTCGAGGCCGACCGCAGCACACCGACCGTGCTCACCTTTGACGAGATCAGCCTGGGCGCCACCGCGTCGGGCGGCTATGCCACTCGCTTGCCCATCGCCTTGAACGCCTCACCCTAGCCAAAGACGCTGGCTACCAAACCAATCACCGCACAGCAGGGGCCGGCCCAGACCGGCCTCGGCTGTTTTGCGCCTGCCGGCCCGCTGGTGCGGGTAATTCGCCGGGTGCCTGTAGTATAATTTTGCGCGCTCCCCGCTTGCCGGCCAGCCGCCTCCGCAACCGCGGCGCGCAGGCACAAGAAAGGTCCCAACGCATGGCAACCCACGTCTTGGTCACAGGCGGCGCCGGCTACATCGGCTCGATTCTGTGCGAATACTTACTGAATGCCGGCTATCAAGTGACCGTGCTAGACAGCCTGCTGTACCGCGAAGGCTCACTCTTTCACCTGTGCGCGCACCCGGCCTTCAACTTCGTGCGCGGCGATGCCCGCAATGAGAGCACACTGCGCGGGCTGCTGTCCACCGTCGATGCCATTATCCCGCTGGCGGCCATCGTCGGCGCGCCGGCCTGCGACCTCGACCCCTATCTGGCCGAGTCGACCAACCTCGGCGCCATCCAGCTTCTCAACCGGCTGCGCAGCCCACGCCAACTGGTGATCTACCCCACCACCAACAGCGGCTACGGCACCAAGACCGGTGAGGTCTACTGCACCGAAGAGACACCGCTCGAGCCGATCTCACTCTACGGCCGCACCAAGGCCGACGCCGAAACGGAACTACTCGGCAGCCCCAACGCCATCACCCTGCGGCTGGCGACGGTCTTCGGCCTCTCGCCCCGCATGCGCCTTGACCTGCTGGTCAATCACTTCGTCTACGCCGCGCTCATGGATCGCTATGTGGTGATCTTTGAGAAGGACTTCAAGCGCAACTATATCCACATCCGCGACGTGGCCGAAGCCTTTCTGCACTGCCTGACCCACGCCCCGGCGATGATCGGCCGGCCCTACAACGTCGGGCTAGATTCGGCCAACCTCTCCAAAGAAGAGCTGGCGCTCAAGATCAAAGAGTTCGTCCCGAACTTTTACATTCACTTCGCTGAGTTCGGCAGCGACCCCGACAAGCGCAACTACATCGTCTCAAACCAGCGCCTCCGTGAGGCCGGCTTCGAGGCCCGCCGCTCGCTGGATGACGGCATTCGTGAGCTACTCAAAGGTTACGCCATGCTTGGCCGCCTGCCGTTCAAGAATGTCTGACGGCCCCCTTGCGCTAAGCCAAGTGCCGGCTGTGATCTTGGCCGGCGGGCAAGGCACCCGCCTGCAAGCCGTGCTCCCCGACCGGCAGAAGGTTGTGGCCGAGGTCGGCGCGCGGCCGTTTGTGGGCTACCTGCTCGACGCGCTGGCTGCCGCCGGCGTGCAGGAAGTGCTGCTGTGCACCGGCTATCGCGCCGAGCAGGTCGAGGCGCAGCTAGGGGCGCACTACGGTCCCCTCCGCTTGCGCTATTCACGCGAGACCGCGCCGCTGGGCACCGCCGGCGCGGTGCGGCAGGCGCTGGCGCAGGTTGCGGCCGAAACTGTCCTGGTGCTCAACGGCGACTCATTCTGCCAGGCCGACCTGCCTGCCTACTGGCGCTGGCACCAAGCCCACGCCGCGCGCGGCAGCCTGCTGCTGACCCAGGTGCCCGACACTACCCGCTACGGCCGGGTAGTGACCGCGCCAGACGACGCCGTGACCGCCTTTGAAGAGAAGGGCGGGGCTGGCGGGTCGGGCTGGATCAACGCCGGTGTCTACCTCCTGACGCGCCCGCTGATTGAGCAAATCCCCACCGGCCGCGCCGTGTCGATCGAGCGCGAGATGTTCCCGGCCTGGGTGGGGCAAGGCCTGTATGCCTGGCCGGGTGGCGGGCGCTTCATTGATATCGGCACCCCGGCGACCTATGCCGAAGGGGCGCAGTTCTTCGCCCACGCCCCCACCCCGCCCCAGGGCCAGGGAGGGTCAACGTGATCATCGCGCGCGCGCCGGTGCGCATCAGCTTCTTCGGCGGCGGCACCGACTACCCGGAATATTTCACCACCGAGCCGGGCGCGGTGCTGGCCTCCGCCATTGACAAGTTCTCGTACGTCACGGCCAACCCTTTCCCCAGCCAGTTGTTCGACTACTCGCTGCGCATCGCCTATCGCAAGATTGAGTCGGTGACGGCGGTCAGCGACATCGAGCACAACGTCTACCGCGAGTGCCTGAAGCTGTGCGGCCTGGAGCGCGACATCGAACTGCACAACATCGCCGACCTGCCGGCCTTTACCGGGCTGGGCTCGTCCTCGGCCTTTACGGTGGCGCTGCTCCAAGCGCTGCATGCCTTCAAGGGCGAGTTCGTGCGCCCGCTCGACCTGGCCTACGAGGCCATCCAGGTCGAGCGGCACGCCCTGCAAGAGAATGTCGGCTGCCAGGATCAGGCCATGGCGGCGTTGGGCGGCCTGAATCTGCTGGAGTTTCGGGCCGAAGACCACATCGTCTGCCACCGCGTGCCGGTGGCACCCGACCGGCTACGTGAACTGGAACAACACCTGCTGCTAGTCTTCACCCGCATCACCCGCCGCGCGTCGGAAGTTGTCGCGCCCCAACTGCTGCGCGTGGCCGCTAATCGCCCCACCCTGCGGCGGATGCGCGCCATGGTAGACGAGGGCTGGGACATCCTGACCAGCGCCCGGCCACTGGACGACTTTGGCGCGCTGCTGCACCAGGCCTGGGAAGCCAAACACAGCCTGGACAGCAGCGTCTCTAACAGCGAGATTGACGCCCTGTACGCGCGTGGGCGGTCGGCCGGCGCGCTCGGTGGCAAGCTGCTGGGCGCGGGTGGCGGCGGCTTTCTGCTGTTCTTCATCCGGCCCGAAGCGCAGCCGGCGCTGGAAGCCGAGTTCGCCGACCGGCAGGTGGTGCGCGTTGAACTCAACGCGCCGGGATCGCAAATCGTCTTCTCGTAGGCCGGCCAGTCTGGGCGAAGGCGCACAGTCGTAGCGCTCACGAAAGGGAACATGCTCAATCCGCTTCAGAAGACTTTGCGTGATCTGCCCCGCGACGCCATGGTGCTGGATGTTGGCTGCGTGCGCTTTCGACAGGTCGGCGAAGCGCAACTCGTGGGCCGCCTGGACCTCAAACACTCAGGCACGGACATCATTGATCTGACCAAAGACGTGCCCGCCGGGTTTGACTACCGCCGGGCGGACTTGAGCAAGGAACCCATTCCCTTTGCCGATGACACTTTCGACCTGGTGATTGCGGCCCACATTCTGGAGCACATGCCCAACCCGATCGATTTTTTCGGGCAATGTGTGCGGGTGTGCAAGCCCGGCGGGATGATCTACTTTGAGGCGCCGTCGGAACGGGCCTTGCTCTTGCCAGGCATGCCCTTCAAGCACGATGAGTTCCATAGCCTGTCGTTTTATGACGATCCAACCCATGTGTTCCGGCCCTGGACGCCCCAGTCCTTCCATCGGCTGACGCGCTATTTTGGCTGCACCCCCCTCAAGACCGGTTACCGCACCTCGTGGAAGCACCGGCTGGCATTTCCACTGGTGATTCCGTATGCGCTGCTCACGCGCAAATCGGGCCTACTGGAACGCAGCATATGGTATTCCTTGGGCTGGTCCAGCTATCTCCTGGCGCAAAAACCGGCGGAGATGCATTGCCAACCAACCTTTGGCTACTATCTGGCCTGAGCGCTAGCGGCCTATGAAGGGCAGCCAGCGCTTAGAAACGGACGGCCATGATCATCACGTACCACAACGCCAAATTCGACCTTGACCCGTTCGATTCGTACCATCGTGGGGCCATGGTGCAGGCCATCAACTATCGCATTGGCCGGCGCAAGTTCTGGGCCGAACCCACGCAGCAGCTCTGCCGGCATTACCTGCAAGGCGTTGAGAAGCCAGTCGTCGTGGACATCGGCTGTAATATCGGTCTCTTCAGCCTGCCGCTGGCGATCGCGTTTTCGCAGGCCAACTTCTACGCGGTGGACGCGCACCCGACGCCGTCGGCGGCCTTCCTGCGGCACGTCAAGCTCAATCGGGTGCAGAATGTCACCCAGATGCAAGCTGCCATTTCGACGGCCCACACATCGGTTAAGATCTATGAGAACGCCACCAATTCGGGCGGCCACCGGCTGGCGGGGTTTGCTGGCCGCGCCGACCTGGCGGCCTACCCGGTGCGGTCGGTGACGGTGCCGTCGCTGACGCTGGCGGAGGTGTTTGAGCACTTTCAGATCGCGCGCTGCGACCTGTTGAAAATCGACACCGAGGGCCAGGAACATGACATCCTGGTCTCGCTCGGTGAGCGGCTGCACCCAGTGCGCAACGGCCAGGGCGTGCGGGCCATCATCGCCGAGTACGGCAGTGAGGGCTTGCGCGCGGCCGGCACTTCGGTGGGTGCGCTGTGGCAGCATATGGATCAACATGGCTATCAGGCCCAAATCATCCAGACTGGTCAGAAGATCAGCGCCGCCGCCGATATCCCAGAACTGCCGCCGTTCCATATTCTCGACTTTCTGTTCACCGCCAAAGACCCGGCCTGAACGCAGGCCCGACGGCCCATACCGACCGACCGCCCAACTGTTTCGCTGAGGCCCTATGCAAGTTCAAGACTCAGAACACATCGCCGACCTGAAAATCATTACCCCCCAAATTCATTACGATTACCGGGGGGAGTACGTCGAGACGTTTAGCCAGCGCGGCTATCGCTTCACCGACCGCCAGGGGCAGCCGATTGAGTTCGTGGAAGACGACATTTCGATGTCGCGCCAGAACGTGCTGCGCGGGCTGCATGGCGACAGCCAGACTTGGAAGCTGATCCAATGCCTGCATGGCGAGTTTTACTATGTGGTGGCCGACCTGCGACGCGGCTCGCCCACATATCGCCACTGGGAAAGCTATATTCTGAATGACCGCAACCGCCGCCAGGTGCTGGTGCCGGCCGGCTGCGCGAATGGGCATCTGGTGCTGTCGGCCACGTGCGTCTTCTCATATAAGCAGTCGCAGTACTACGCAGGGGCCGGCGAACAATTCACCGTCCGCTGGGATGATCCCAAGCTGGGCATTCACTGGCCCATCCGCGAACCGATCCTATCGCAACGCGACAGCCGCGCCGCGCTGCTCGAGGATTGACCATGCGCGTCTTGGTGACGGGCAGCTCTGGCTTTCTGGGGCGGCGGTTGGTGCCGGCCCTGCGCGCCCTGGGCCACAGTGTGACGGCCTTGACCTCGCGCGACGCCGACTTAACCCAGCAGGGCAGCCTGGAGCGTTTGTCGCATCCCGCTTACGATCAAATTTACCACCTGGCCGCCTGGACCCAGGCCGGTGATTTTTGCCTGCTGCACGGCGGCGAACAGTGGGTCATCAACCAGCGCCTCAATACCAACGTGTTGGCCTGGTGGCAAGCCGCGCAACCGCAGGCCAAGCTCATCGCGCTCGGCACCAGTGTGTCGTATGCCAGCGAGACTGAGATGAGCGAAGACGCCTATATGCTCGGCATGCCCAACGAAAAATTCCTGGCCTATGCGATGAGCAAGCGCATGTTGTATGCCGGCCTGCTGTCGCTCCACAAGCAGTTCGGCCTCAAGTATCTGTACCTGGTGCCCTCCACGCTCTACGGGCCGGGCTACCACACCGACGGCCGGCAGATGCACTTCATCTACGACCTGATCCGCAAGCTGCTGCGCGGCCAACTCTACGGCGAGCCGGTGGAACTGTGGGGCGACGGCTACCAACGGCGCGAGCTGGTTTACCTGGACGACTTCGTGACGCTGGCGCTGCGCCTGACGGCTGAGCGCGACAACGATTTGATCAACATCGGCGCGGGCGAGGAGCACACCATTCGCCACTTCGCGCAACTGATCTGCGCCCGCGTGGGTTACGATTTCGAACGCATTCAGTTCAACACCGACCGCTATGTCGGCGCGCGCTCCAAGTGCCTAGACACGCACAAGCTGCGGCAACTGGCGCCGGACCTAACACTTACGCCGTTGGCCGAGGGGCTGAGCCGCACGATTGACTGGTTCCGGTCTGAGCAAGCCCGGCTGCTGCCGGCCCCGGCATGAGCGAAAACCCACCACCGCTGGCCCGGATCATCGTCCGCAACACAGTGTGGTCGAGCCTGGGCACCTACGCCAATATCATCCTCGGCTTTGGGTCAAACCTGATCCTCACCCGGCTGCTGAGCGCCGAGGTGTTTGGCTTCTTCGCCATGGGCAACTTTTGGACCGCGCAATTGGGGCTGCGGTCTAAGGCGGGCCTCAATTACGCCGCCATTCAACAGACCACGCTCGACGCCGAGCTGATGGGCACCTACCTGGCGGTGGACCTGGCCCTGGCCGGCGGGTCGCTGCTGCTGGGCAGCGCGGCGGCCGCCGTGCTGGCGGGGCTGGGCTACCCGCCCCAGGTGGTGCTGTGCGTCGTGGCGCTGATGGCAGCCGAAAGTTTGGCGGCCATCGGCGGCGCGCTGAGCATGGCGCTGGAAAAAGAGCTGCAGGTCAGCCGGTTGACCCTGCTGGCACTGCTGCTGGCGGTGGTGGCGTATGCGGTGGCGATTGCGCTGGCGTTGAGCGGCGCCGGCGTGGTTAGCCTGCTGGCGATCAACGGCGTCACCGCGGTGCTCGGGCTGGGCGGCGTGTATCTCTTGGTGCGCCAACGGCTGCCCCGGGTGCTGACCTGGCGCTGGCGGTTCAATCGCCAACTGGCCGGAGACCTGCTGCGGCGCGGGCTGCCAACCGGGCTGTCGCTGACAACTGTGCTGGGCTTCGTGACCATGTACGACAACTTTCTGGTGGGCACCTTTGCCGGCTATGATGCGCTGGGATTTTATGATCGGGCCTTCCGCACCGCCCAATGGCCCAATGTGCTGCTCACCACAATCGTTGGCCGGATCGGATTTCTGGCGTTCGCCAAGGTCAAAGACGACCCGGAACGCCTGCGGCTGGCGGTGCGCCTGTCGCTGTGGGTGCTGCTGACGCTGGGCGTACCCATGGGCTTGTTCCTCGCTTTCGGCGCGAAGGACTTGATCGCGCTGCTGTATGGCGACCGCTGGCTGACGAGCGCGGCCTACCTGCCCTATATCGCAATCTTTGCGCTGGCCGGCCCGTTTTGGGGCGTGGGCTTCTGGCTGGCCGTGGCCCGCAAAGACACGCGCACCGGCGTCATCTTGACCGTCTCGCAGGCCGCGACACTGCTGGTGGTGGCCACGCCGCTGACCTGGAAGTTCGGCATCACCGGCACGTTGATCGGCGTGGGCGCAACGACCGTGCTGGCGCTTTTCCTGGGCCTGCGCTATCTGTTCGGCACAGTGGCGCTCAGCCCATGGACGACGCTCGGCCCGGCGGCGGTGGCAACCGTGGTGGCCGCGGTCAGTGTGTGGAGCTTGAACGCCTGGCCGGCCTGGGCGGCGCTGCCCAGCCTGGCGCGGCTGGTGGGCATTGGGCTGGCCGGGCCGGGTGTGTTCCTGGTGGCCGTGATCGCAGTGCGGCCGGCCGAATTTTGGGAGCGCGTGACCTACATCCGGCAGGCGTGGCGGCGAGCATGACGACGGCTGCGACGACGCGCCCGGTGCTGGTCTCGCTGATCGTCAACGCCGGCGGCGAGGACGGACATCCCATCCCCTATAACGCGGCGGTGGGGGCGGCGGCGCGCGAGTTGGGTTGGGACCACCTGGCCGCCATCCCCACGACCTGCCAGGTGCGGCACCTGCCGGCGGGTTGGCGGCAAGTGCTGCACCGGGTGACCTATCGACCGGCGCGCGGCGGCTGGTGGGGCCAGCGCGACGGGCTGCCAGAGTGGGGCAGCGTGTGGCGGTCGGCCCAAACCATCACCGACTACCTGCGGGCCGAGGTGCTGCCGCGTGAACAACCCGCCATCCTGTTCATTGAGTTCTTCATTTTCGCGCACCTGATCGCGCTGGCGCTGGCGCTGCTGCGGGTGCCGCGTGGGCGGTTATCGGTGTGGCTCTTGTATCGGATCGACATATACAAGCAACCGACGGCCCGGCTGTACCGGCTACTGAACACGCTGCTGGCCGGGCTGGTGGGCGGGCGGTTGACCCTGCTGACCGACAGCGCCCTACTGGCCCGCCCGCTGAAAGCATTGTTCAAGCGCCCGGTGGCGGTCGTGCCCATTCCGCACACAGCGGCGGACGTGGCGGTGCAGCCGCCGGACCTGCCGGACACGGCGCCGGGTGAGCGGCCGGTGGTGGCCTGGTGGCCGGGCGCGGTGCGCGGCGACAAGGGCCTCGACCAGCTGCGGACGTTGACACAACAGACCGGGCCGGCCGCGCAGCGCGTGTGGCTGGTGGCGGCCGAGGGCGCGCAGTTGACGGCTACGCCGGGCGGCTGCCGCGTGTTGGCGCTGCCCAATGCGCTGCCGCGCGCCGAGTACATGGGCTGGATGCAGGCCGTTGATCTGGTGTTGCTGCCATATGCGTTGAGCAGTTATGCCGAGCGCACCTCCGGCATCTTTGTAGAGGCGATTGTGGCGGGCAAGCCCGCGCCAGTGACGGCGGGGAGCTGGATGGCGGCCGAGGCGCTGGCCCACAACCTGCCGGAGCTGGTGGTGGACTGGGACGCCGCCGATCTGTGGCCCACCCTGGTGGCGCTGACACAAAACGCCGAGGTGCGGCGGCGCTTGGCGGCGATGCAGGCGCACTATCGCGCTTATCATTGTGTGCAGGGCTACGCTGCCGGCCTGGAAAAGTTATGGCCGCCGAGCGCGTAGCGCCGCTGTTCCTCGCGCTGCTGCCAGGGCTGGACGACCAGCAGGGCCACCAGTACGATTATGGTCGGGCGGTGCAGGCGGCCGTGGGAATATTGGGCTGGCCGTATCAGGCGGCGGTGCCGTTGAGCTGCCAGATTGACCCGCTGCCGGCCGGCTGGACCCGCGCGCTGGACCGGGGGCAGTATCGCTTTACGGGCAACGTGTGGCGCAAGGCGCGGAGCGTGTGGCAGTTGGCGCAGTCGATGGCGCGCTACCTGCGCGGGGCGCGGCCGAGGGCGCAACCCGCGATTGTGTTCGTGGAGTTCTTCAACTACGTGCAGTTGACGGCCCTGAGCATAGCGCTGGCCCGCACGCCGCGCGCGGGGCTGAGCGTGTGGCTGCTGTACCGGCTGCCGGTGCAGGCCGGCTGGACCAGGTGGCTGTACCAAGCGTTGCACGGCGCGCTGCGGGCGCTGATGGGTCGGGCCAATGTGGTGCTGCTGACCGACGCCGCGCCGCTGGCCGCGCCACTGGGCCGGCTGTTCGGGCAGACGGTCACAGTCATGCCGATCCCGCACGCGCTGCCGGGGGCAGACGAAACGGCCACGGCCCCAAGCTGGGCTGCGCCGAGGCCGCGGTACGTTGCCTGGTGGCCGGGGCGGGCGGCGGTGGATAAGGGCATTGAACGGCTGCGGCGGCTGGCGGTCGAAGCCACACCAACAGCCGCGCGCTGGGGGCTGGTGGCGACGGGCGCGGCCGGATTGCCGGCCACGGCGCACGGGCCGGCACTGCGGGCGCTGCCCGACGCGCTGCCGCGCAACCTCTATTGGGGCTGGCTGAAGGAGGCCGATCTGATCGTACTGCCGTATTTGGCGGAGTGGTATCAAGCGCGGACCTCGGGCATCTTTGTGGAGGCGATTGCCAGCGGCAAGCCGGCGGCGGTGAGCGCGGGTAGTTGGATGGCGCATGAAGCCCTGGCGAACGACCTGCCGGAGTTGATTGTGGATTGGGACAGCCCCGACGTGTGGGCGCGGCTAACGCGATTGGTTGAGGACACGGCCATGCGGCCCCGGCTGGCGGCGATGGCGGCGGTGTATCGGCAGAGGCACACGCCGGCCGGGTTTGCGCAGGCGATGCGGCGGGTGGCAGAATGACGAGCGCCAGCCAGGGGCAGCGAAGCCTGATTTCGGCGGTGGTGATGACCAAGAACGAGGCCGCCAATCTGCCAGACTGCCTGGCGGCGCTGGCCTGGGCCGATGAGCGCGTGGTGGTGGACTCGCTGAGCACCGACGCGACGGTGGCGCTGGCCGAGCAGGCAGGGGCGCGGGTGGTGATGCATCCGTTTGAGAATTACGCGGCGCAGCGCAATTTTGCGCAGGCGCAGGCGACGCACGCCTGGGTACTGTTTATTGACGCCGACGAGCGCGTAACGCCCGCGCTGGCCGCCGAAATTCAGGCGCTGGCGGCGAGCGGGCGACTGACCGAAGTTAACGCCTACCACATTCAGCGCGTGCATTTGATCTCCGGCCGGTGGTTCTCGACGCCGCCCGACCGAGCGATGACGCCCCAGCTGCGGGCCGCGATCCGCCAGCACGAAGTGCCACGGCTGTTCGACCGGCGGCAGGCGGTGTGGGAGCGGGCGCTGCACGAGGTGGTGCGCGTACCGGAGCCGCACGGGGTACTGGACGGGGTGATCTGCCACTACGCCAGCACGAATTTGTCGCTGGGGATGGGGCCGATCAACGCCTACAGCGATTTGGAGGCGGCCTATTTGTACGCGCAAGGCCGCCGGACGAGTGTGGTGGGGGCGGCACTGCGCGGCGTGCGCGCGGCGGTGTATCACTATGGGTGGGAGGGGTGGTGGCGGAACGGTGAGCATGGGCTGATGATGGCATTGGTGGCCGGCGTGAGTAAGTTCACCAATTACTTAAAGCTGTGGGAGCGGCAGCAGATCGTGGCCGGGCGCGGGGTGTGGACCGAGGCGGACAAGGCGCTCGTGACAGAAAAGGATGAGGAAAAACTATAGCCACGAATTGCATCCATGGCACGAATAGGGGATCGGGCGATAGGGCGGCGGCGGTGAGGGCGGGGACGGAAAAGACGTCATCGCCGGTATGGTCGTCACGGGGGCCCTGGATGTTGCAATCGCCGTCATCGCCGTCATGATCGTCACTCGCGCCATGGATGTTGCAATCGCCGTCATCGCCGTCACGAACGTCACTCACCATCACCGGGCGCAGGGCGGCATGGTCGAGGCGGGCGGGGCGGCGGGCAGCGCGAGATGGATGCATGCGAACAGTGTGGCAGGAAATTGTTCTACATCGAAGTGGCAAACGAAAACCAAAAGTATGACGCCCTACATTTTTAGTACCCCCCGGCGGCGGGCGGCGGTCCCGAGCGCCTAATGCGGGTGCTGTTCTTGGCCGGCTATGCGCACGAAGCCTATCAGCGCAAGGTGGACTATCTCGCCAATGCGCCGGAGGTGGAGTTGCTGCAATTGAATAGCAGCGCCGGCATCCCGACGGGCAGGCGAGCCTCGGCCGACGGCCAGCGGCACTACACGGTCGAGGCTTTGGCGGCGCGACAGTTGGGGCAGGCCGGCGACCCGCACCGGGAATGGTATCAGCCGCTGACGCTGGGCCTGCGGCGCTTCCGGCCGGACTTGATCCATTGCGAGTTTGAGCAGGAGAGCCTGGGCGCGGCGCAGGTGGCGCTGGCGCGGCGGCTGTTCGCGCCGAGGGCGGCCTTGACGCTGTATGCCTATCAGAATTTGCTGCGGTCCCGGCGAGCGGCGGTGCGGGCGGTGAGCGCGCTGACGCGCCGGGCGGCCGGCGCGGTGGTGTGCGCCAGCGGCGAGGCGGCCGAGGTGCTGCGGCGGCAGGGGTATCGGGGGCTGACGCCGGTGATCGCTGGCATGGGGGTGGATACAACGCGGTTTTGGCCCGCCGCGACGCCGCCGGCGCGCGCGCGGCTGGTGGTGGGCTACGCCGGGCGGCTGGTGACAGAAAAGGATGTGGCGACGCTGGTGCGGGCGGTGGCGGTGGTGAAGGCCGAGGCCGAGTTGGTGGTGGCCGGGGGCGGGCCGGAGTTAGCCGCGCTGACGGCGCTGGCCGGGACACTGGGGCTGGGCGAGCGCTGCCAATTCGTGGGGCCGGTGGATTACGACGCGATGCCGGAATTCTTGCGCGGGCTGGATGTGCTGGTGCTGCCGTCGCGGACGACGGCGAATTGGAAGGAGCAGTTTGGGCGCGTGCTGGTCGAGGCGATGGCGTGCGGCACGGTCGTGGTCGGCAGCGACTCGGGCGCGATGGCCGAGGTGATGGGCGAGGCGGGGAGCGTCTTCGCGGAAGGCGATGCAGCGACGCTGGCGCGGATTTTGGAGGCGTTGGCGGCGCGGCCAGGGCGGCGGGCCGAGTTGCGGGCGGCGGGGCTGGCGCGGGTGCAGGCGCACTACACGGTGGAGCGCGTGGCCGCCGCGGTGTTGGCGCTGTGGCGGGAGCTGGCGGCGTGAACGAGACGCCGGTGCTGGTTTCTTTGCTGCTGCTGAGCGATCACGGCCAGGGGCATGTGCGCGATTACAATGAGGCGGTGGGCCACGCGGCGCGGCGGGCCGGGTGGGCGCACAAGGCGGCGCTGGTGAAGAATTGGGAGGCGACCGCCCTGCCCCCGGAGTGGGAGTTGGCGATTGACTGCCCGGACCTGGAGCACTTCTGGAGCCGCAACCTGGGCTACGGCCAGATGGCGCGGTCGCTGGCGCGCTATTTGCGCGAACGCATTCTGCCGCTGGACCGGCCGGCGATCTTGTTCGTTGAGAACCTGTCGACCTCGACGCTGATTGTGCTGTGGCTGGCGCTGCGGCAGGTGCCGCGCGACCGGCTGCGGCTGTGGCTGCTGATAAGGTTTAGCTTGCGCGAACGCGGCGCGGCCGGGGTGGCGGGGCGGGCGATGCTGGGCGCGCTGCGGCGGTTGATGCCGGCCGGCGGGCTGCAACTGCTGACCGACAGCCAGCCGCTGGCCGAGGCGCTGGAGGCCTACACCGGGCGGCCCTTCACGGTGATGCCGATTCCACATATTGACGTGGCGGAGGCGGGCGGGCGCGAAACGGCGCTCACGGGCCGGGTGGTGGCGTGGTGGCCGGGCGCGCCGCGACCCGAGAAGGGGCTGGCGACGATGCAGGCGCTGGCGCAGCGCACGGGCGGCGGGGCCGAAGGGCTGATGCTGGTGGTGGCGGCGGGCGCGGCGCTGACGGCGGTGGCGGGCGGGCCGGAGGTGCGGCGGCTGCCGTCGGGCGTGGACCGCGCAACGTATCAGCGCACACTGGCCGAGGCCGACCTGATCCTGCTGCCGTACGCGGTGGCGGCCTACCGCGAGCGCACCTCGGGTATCTTTGTGGAGGCGATTGCGGCGGGCAAACCGGCAGTGGTGCCGGCTGGCACGTGGATGGCGGGCGAACTGGCGCGGCATGATCTGCGCGAGTTGATCGTGGACTGGGCGGCGGCCGCCCTGCCGGCGCAACTGATCCGCCTGGCCGGGGACGAGCACGTGCGCGGCAAGCTGGCGGCGATGCGGGCGGCGTATTTGCGCGAGCACGGGGTGGCGGCGTACGCGGCGGCGCTGCGGAGGCTGACCTAACCCCCGGCCCCATCCCGCGCTGAGTACAGCGTGAAAAGGAAGGGGTGCCCACGTGACGAGAGCGTTGCTTGGACATTGGCTTGGTTGAGAGCTAGAGCGGTCAGATGCATATCACGATGGACATTTCGCCGGCGGTGCACAAGCACGCCGGGTTGGGACGGTATGCGGCGGAGCTGCTGACGGCCTTGATGGCGGTGGCGCCCGAGCATGAGTACAGCGCCGTGTACTACGCGCCCACGGGCAATGAGCGGCCCGCGCCGCCACTAGATAACGTGCCGGCGCAGGCTTTGCGGCTGGGAGCGAAGCCGTGGCGCATGAACGTGCTGCTGTCGGATTATTTGGGACGGGGCATGGACCGCGCGGTGCCGGCGGGCGATGTGTTCCACGGCACTGATCACTTGCTGCCGGTCTACAAGCACAGCCGCACAGTGTTCACGGTGCATGACCTGATCTACCTGTTCTACCCGCAGTATCACCTGCGGCTCAACCGCTGGTTTCTCACGCTGATGCTGCCACGCTTTCTGCGGCGGGCGGATGGCGTGATCGCCGTGTCGGAGCACACCCGGCGCGATGTGATGACGCACATGCGCATCCCCGAGGAAAAGATCACGGTGATCTATGAGGGGGCCAACCCTAACTATCGGCCGTTGAACGACCCGGCGGCGGTGGCAGCGGTGCGGGCGAAGTACAACGTGCCGGAGCGTTACATCTTGTTCTTCAGCACCATCGAGCCGCGCAAGAATTTGGGGGCGCTGCTGGGCGCGTATCACGCTTTGCTAGCGCGGCCAGGAACGTGGCCGGATTTGGTGATCGCCGGGCGCAAGGGCTGGCTGTATGAGCCGGTGTTTGCGCGGGTGCAGGCGCTGGGGTTGACCGAGCGCGTGCGCTTCACCGATTGGGTAGCCGAGGCGGATGCGCCGGCCCTGATGAACGGCGCGGAGGTGTTTGTGTATCCGTCGCTGTATGAGGGCTTCGGGCTGCCGCCGCTGGAGGCGATGGCGTGCGGCGTGCCGGTGGTCGCCAGTAGCGCGTCGTCGATACCGGAGATCGTGGGGGAGGCCGGACTGCTGGTAAACCCGACGGACGAGGGCGCTTTGATGGAGGCGATGCAGGCGGCGCTGACCGACCCGCAGTTGCGGGCCAGCATGCGGGCGCGCGGGCTGGCGCGGGCCAAGCGCTTCACGTGGGAAGCCGCCGCGCGCGAGACGCTGAAGGTGTATGCGCGCGTGGTAGACGAGCACGGGGCCAAGAACAATGCGCGTCGCGTTTGACGGGCGCGCCATCCACGATCACTTTCCCGGCATCGGGCGCTATGCCTACAACC
>JBBRZY010000009.1:0-17691 GCA_038252885.1 Anaerolineales bacterium
AAGCACGAGTCTGACTTGCAGCGCGCGCGGCGCGGGCTGACGCGCGACGATGGGCGGCAGGGCGACGAGCCGCAAGCGCCGCCCGACTATCGCCGGCTGCGGCCTTCGCGCTAAGGCCGCGTCATGGACGACCGCGTCGTTCAATTCATTGCTGGGCTGCGCGCCGCCGGCCTGCGGGTGTCGCTGGCCGAAAGCCAAGACGCCTTCCGCGCCGTGCAGCACCTGGGCGTGATGGAGCGCGAGCACTTCAAGGCCGCGCTGCGCACCACGCTTATCAAGGAGCGGCCTGACCAGCCGATCTTCGACAAGCTCTTCCCCCTGTTCTTCGGCTCGGGCGGGCCGCCATTCATCCCGCCGGAAGCGGTCTTGTCGCCCGATGATGCGCAGACGCTCGAAGCCGCCATGCGCGCGCTGGCGGGCGAATTGGGCAAACTGCTGGAGATGCTGGCCCAGGGCCGCAATCCCTCCCGTGAAGAAATGGAGCAGGCCGCCCGCGCCGCCGGGTCTGATCGTGGCCGCCGGCCCGACCAACAGCCCTGGCTGACGCGCGAGATGCTGCGCCGCATGGGTTTGGAAGCGTTGGCCGAGCAGATCGAAAAGCTGCTGGAAGAGCTGGCCCGGATGGGCATGACGCCCGAGGGCCAACAGGCGGTGCTCGAGCTGATCGCGGCCAACCGCGAAGCGCTGAGCGAGCAGGCGGCTAAGTTCATTGGACAGAGCATCGCCCGGCAGATGGCCGAGCGCCCGCCCGAAAAGCTCGATGCCGAAGACCTGATGCAGCGACCCTTCACCGATCTCAACCAGGCCGAGGCGCACGAGCTGCGACGGCTGGTGACGCGGCTGGCGGCCCGCCTGCGCACCCGCGCCGCGCTGCGCCAAAAGAAAGGCGACGGCAAGACGCTCGACGCCAAGACCACGCTGCGCGCGAATTTAAGAACGGGCGGCGTGCCGTTTCACATTCACTTCAGAAAGCGCCACCTTAAGCCCAAGTTCGCGCTGATCTGCGACATTTCGACTTCCATGCGGCCGGTGGCCGAGTTTATGCTGCGGCTGATGTACGATATGCAAGATCAGGTGGCGCGCGCGCGCTGCTTTGCCTTCAACGACCATCTTGAAGAAGTCAGCGACGAGTTTGTCGGCCACCGGCCCGATGAGGCCATCCCGCTGGTGCTGCACCGCATCCCGCCTGGGCATTACGCCACCGACCTGGGGCATGGCTTGGAGAATTTTTGTGCCGACTACCTCGATGCTGTGGATCATCGCACGACTGTCATCTTCTTGGGCGATGGGCGCAACAACTTCAACAGTCCCCGGCTCGACCTGTTTGAGTTGATCCGCCGCCGCGCGCGCCGGATTGTGTGGTTCAATCCAGAGGAGCGTTACCTGTGGGGCACCGACGACAGCGACATGCCGCAGTACACCCCGCTGTGCGCGGCGGTGCATCAGGTGAGCAACCTGGCCGAGTTGGGTGAGGCCGTTGACAAGCTATTCATCCACCGTTAGCGCGGTGGAACGGGGGGCAATGACATGAGACACTTCCTCTGGGTTCACTTTCGCCCGCTATTCTTGGCGCTCGGCCGCGTCACTGTCTTAGTGGCCGTGCTGCTGGCCGCCGGGCCGCTGCCCGCCCAGTCGCCGTCGGCCGCGTCCGCCTCCGAGCCGTTCCTGATCTACTTCCCCATCGTCTCGCGCGTCTTCCCCGTGGGCGATGTGTCGATCAGCCGGGTGGAGGTGATCCAGGGCATCACCATGAGCGACAGCTACACGGTGCATGTGGCGCACCGGCCGGCGCTGCTGCGCGTGTTTGTGACCGTGACCCAGGTTGACCACATGGACGGCGTGACGGCCCGCCTGACGCGCTACCTTGGCGCTGCCGCGCAGGACTCGCTGACGGCTGGGCTGCAGACGATCCCCGCCACCACGTATGAGGGCAACCTGGCGCACACCCTCAACTTCAACCTGCCCGACGCGTGGCTGGCCCCCGGCACGAGCTATGTGCTGGAGCTTGACCCGAACGACACGCTGGTCGAGTCGAATGAGAGCAACAACCGCTTCCCCAACAACAACCAGCAGTCCTTCGACTTTGTGGACGCGCCCGCCATTGATGTGGTGATTGTGCCGGTGCACTATGCCCGGCCCGGCGCGGCCACCAGCGACCCGAATACCAGCGACCTGAGCTACCTGACCTGGATGCCGTTCAAGGTCTACCCGGTGTCGCAGATCAACTACACCGTGCGCGGCACGGCCTACAACTTCACCGGCGACCTGCGCTACTCGTCGAACGGCGGGCAGGGGTGGATAACCTTGCTCAATGCCATCACCTCTATCCATTCGTCCGAAGACCCCGGCCAAGACAAGCTGTACTTCGGCCTGGTGGACAGCATCGCCGTGGACGGCTGCGGCGGCGGCTGCATTGCGGGCATCGCCTGGGTGAACAACTCCTTCAACCTCTACAGCAAGACCGCCTTAGGCTTTGCCGGTTTTCCGAGTGACCGCAACGCCGCCAGCCCCACGTTTACGCATGAGATGGGCCACAACTTTGGCCGGCGGCACTCGCCGTGCGGCTCGCCCAGTGGGGTGGGGCCCTATCCCTATGGTGGTAACGCGTCCATCGGCCAGTGGGGCTACGACCCGGCCAGCGGCCTGCTCTACAACCCCGCCACCTACAAAGACTACATGAGCTATTGCGGGCCGGAGTGGACCTCGGACTTTACTTACCGCGCGCTGTACGACGCGTGGGCGTGGGCCGGCTCGTTCTACGGCCAAGAGGCGCAAACGGCCGAGGCCACGGTGTACGCTGGACTGATCGGCGCGGACGGCACGCCGCAGGTGGACACGGCTTTCATCGAGCGCGTGCCGGTGGCGCAACTGGCGGACACAGGCGGGCCGTATCGCCTGGAGGTGCTTGACGCCGAGGGGCGGGTGTTGGCCGCGCAGGCGTTCACGCCGGTGGGCATCGCCTCCGACCGGCAGGGCGGCGCGCCGAACATGCCCAACCAAACAGCCGACTATCTGGGCTTTCATGTGGCGGTGCCGGTGGTGGCCGGCGCGGCTGGTTTGCGTGTGACGCAGGGCGCGGCGGTGGTGTGGCAGCGGACGGTGACCAGCCTCGACAATACATACGCGCTGGCGTCCGAAACAGCCAGCACCACTGCGATGGAGGGCGGCGCGGTGGCCTGGTCGCTGGGCGGCGCGGCGGCGGGCGTCAACTACCGCCTACGTTTTTCACCCGACGGTGGTAAGACGTGGACGTTGTTGGAGCCGGCGTCGCCCACGCCCCAGGTGACCATCCCGGCCGCGCTGCTGGCTGGCGCGACCCAACCCATCATGGAGGTGCAGGCCTCCGATGGGCTGCGCGTGACGCGGCAAACTTACGCCGTGGCGCAGCCTTAGCTGCTGCGGACGTGGGACCGGACTGACTCGATCAGCCGCTGAAACTCCTGGTCGTCGGGCGCGAGTTCAACCCCGGAGCGAAAGGTCTTGACGGCCTGCGCATACTGCTTCAGCGCCACCTGCGCCTTGCCCAGACCCTTGTAGTAGGCGAGGTTGCGCGGGTCTTTGCCGATGGCCCGCCGCCAGTGCAGGGCCGCCAGCGCCCACAAGCCCTGGCCGGCATAAATTTGGGCGTGCTCGTGCATCTGTGGCGCGCTCTGCAGGCCGCGCTGCAGCACGGTCCGCCGCCGCACGCGCGCCTGCGCCTGGCTGACCAGCGCCGCTAGACCCAGCAGCCCAATTATCCCGCCTAAGCTCACGTTGATAATCACCAGCAGCGCGCTGATCCAGCCGGACTGATAGGCCACGGCCATCCAAAGGCCATCGAGCACGGCCAGGCCCACTAGCAGGCCATAGCCCCGGCGCGAGTCGTTGAGCAGCACCATGAGCATGAGGCCCCAAACCACAAACCGCAGCGCGGCCGGCATGATCAGCGTCGTGATCGCCGGCCCAATGAAGGGCAAGGCCGCCAGCATCTGCGGGGCCTGTTCCTGCAAGAACGCCAGTGTCGCTTCGAGCACCGCAGCCTGCACCTGCAAGCCCAGGATGATTAGAAGAAAGTATTGGTAGAGGCCGCCGCGCCAAAAGCCCGGCATCAGCAGGTCGCGACCGCAGTGCGGGCAGCGTGTGGCGGCCTCGGCGGTGGGGCGGCCACAGTAGGCGCACTGGTAGGGGTCATCCTCGAAGGCGGCCGGGTCAAGCGTGAAGCTCGGGGCGGCCAGCGTGGGCGAGGGGCGCACGGCGGGCGGGGGGGCGGCCGGCTGCCACTCGCTCTCTGCCGCCGACGCCGCCGACGCCGCCGAGGCCGCCTCGGCGGGCGGCGGTGGCGCGGGCGGCGGTGGCGCGGGCGGTGTTACGCCCAGTTGGGCGCGCAGCGCGGCCACACCGGCCAGCGCCTGCGGGTGGCGTGGGTTGAGGGTCAGCACATTCTCAAGGGCCACGAGCTGGTCGCCGGGGCTTTCAAGCGCGGTGCCGAGCCACAGCCAGGCCGGCTCCATACGGTCGTCGGCGGCTACCACCTGTAACAGCAGGTCGCGCCCGCGGGCGTGGTCGCCGCGCCGGGTGGCGGCAATGCCCTCATTCAGCAGGCGGCGGAGTTCGTCAGCGTTCATTAAAGAGAGTGCAAGGGGCAAGAGAAACAGGAAGCAGGTGGCAGAGAGTGGGATTTGTTGAGATGGCTGCCGCGCGTGCCGCGTCTGCCGCGGGGCAAACTATGCTGGCGCGAGGCGGGGTGGGGGGCAGCTTTAGGAAGCGGGTAGGGCCGGTTGCGGCGGCGGGCTGGGTCGGCATGCAAAATACGTTAGGGAAGATATGTGTTAATTGCAAGAGGCAGTTTCTACATGAAAATACGGCGGTGGTGACGGGTGGACCCGCCGGGTGGTGTAACGATGGGGTGGCCGGCCAGGCCAGCGCAGCATAATCCCGCGACGCGCGCTAATTAGAGGCATTTGCCCTGCACGGGCCGGGCGAGGGCGCGACAGTTCGCGCCTGAATGGTATAATGGCGAGCCCACAAACCAAGAGACCCCAGGTGTTCGCTTGACACACTGGCTTACGCGTAAGGAGTACGTGCAATGTCTGGTCACTCGAAATGGAAGACGATCAAGCATCAAAAAGGCGTCGCTGACGCCCGGCGCGGGCAGGCGTTCACCCGCCTGGCACGCGAAATCGCGATTGCGGCCCGCGAAGGCGGCGGCAGTGTCGACAGCAACTTTAAGCTGCGGCTGGCGGTGGATAAAGCCCGCGCTCAATCAATGCCGAAAGAGAACATTGAGCGCGCCATTAAGCGCGGCTCGGGCGAAGACAAAGACGGCGTGGTGTTTGAGTCGATCATGTACGAAGGCTACGGCCCGCATGGCGTGGCGATGCTGATCTCAGTGATGACCGACAACCGCAACCGCAGCATCTCTGACCTGCGGCGGGTGATCACGCGCTCGAACGGCACCATGGCCGAAGCCGGCGCGGTGGCGTGGCAGTTCACCCGCAAGGCCTATGTGACCGTGCCGGCCGAGGGCAACGACCCCGACAAGATTTTTGAGATGGCGGCCGAGGCCGGGGCTGACGATGTGCTGCCGGGCGACGACGAAATCGAAATTTACGCGCCGGCCGAGAAGTTTGGCACGGTGGTGCAGGCGCTCGACAAGGCCGGGGTGAAGATCAACGAGAGCGAGCTGCGCATGGAGCCCAACCAGAAGTTAGAGTTGGACCCCGAGCCGAGCGTGCAGGTGATGAAGGTCATCGAGGCGCTCGAGGAGCTGGACGACGTGCAGGCCGTCTTCAGCAACCTGGACATCTCTGACGCGGCCCTGGCCGCGATGGAAGCGGCCTAGGCCCGCGTTTGACTGACCCGGCCGGCGGCGCGGCACCCATGATCGTCCTCGGCATTGACCCTGGCACGGCCACGACCGGCTATGGACTGGTCTACGAGGACGACAATGGGCCGCAACTGGTGACCTGTGGCGTCATCTTGACCCCGTCGGGGTTACCCATGCCCGACCGGCTGGTGACGATCTATCAGGCCATTAAAGACCTGATTGCGCTGCACCAACCGGCCACTGGCGCAGTCGAGAAGCTGTATTTTCAGAAGAACGTCAGCACGGCCATGACCGTCGGCCAGGCGCGCGGCGTGGCGCTGCTGGCGATGGCCCAAGCGGGCATGAGCATCGGCGAATACAACCCGGCCGATGTGAAGATGGCGGTGGCCGGCTATGGCGGCGCTGACAAGAAGCAGATGCAGGGCATGGTCAAGGCGGTGCTCAACCTGACCGACATTCCCAAGCCCGACGACGCCGCCGACGCGCTGGCGGTGGCGATTTGCCACTTGCACTCCGCCCGCCTCAAGCTCCTGACTGGCTAAAGTCCGACACCATGATCGCCTCTTTGCGCGGCACCGTCCTGCACATTGACCCGCCCAACCTGTTGATCGTCGAGGTGGGCGGCGTTGGCTTTAAGGTGAGCGTGCCGGCCACCGTGTTCGATGACCTCGACGGGGTGGGGCGGCCGATCTTCCTGCACACCTACTTGATCGTGCGCGAAGACGCGCTGTCGTTGTTTGGCTTTTCGAGCGAAGAGCAGCGCGTGCTGTTCGAGTTGCTGCTGACGGTGCAGGGCGTGGGGCCGCGGCTGGCGCTGGCCGTGCTCTCGTCGCTGTCGCTCGATGTGCTGCGGCAGGCCGTTGGCGCAGACCAGCCCGAGGTGCTCGACCGGGTGCCGGGCGTGGGCCGCAAGACGGCCGAGAAGATTGTCTTCGCGCTCAAGGACAAGCTCGGCAGCGAGTTCGCGGTGGCGACGCTGGGCGGCGCGGCCAATTTGGACACCGAGGTGATGGCGGCGCTGACGACGCTGGGCTACAGCGTGGTCGAGGCGCAGGCCGCCGTGCAGAACATCCCCAAGGGGCAGGGCGAGACTGTGGAAGACAAGATCGTCTTGGCCCTGCAATACTTTTCGACCTAGCCGCGCCCCCGCCGGCAGAAACCCCACCGACCTATGCTCACAGACACCCGCATCGCCTTCGTCGGCCACGGCGCGATGGCCGAAGCCATGATCCAGGGCATCTTGGGGCCGGGCATCGCCCAGGCCCAGAACCTGGTCGCGTCTGGGCCACGCGAAGAGCGCGGCCTCGACCTGCAGCAGCGCTTTAAGATCGCCACGACGACCGACAACGGGGCGGCGGTGCGGGGCGCGCAGGTGGTGGTGCTGGCGGTTAAGCCGCAGGTGCTGCTGGGCGTGCTGCCCGCTCTGCGCGGCCAAGTCGCGGCTGACGCGCTGGTGCTCTCGATTGTGGCGGGGGCGCGGATTGAGAACATCAGCACCGGGCTGGCGCACGCCAGCGTGGTGCGCTCGATGCCCAACACGCCCGCCCAAATCGGCCAGGGCATCACCGTCTGGATCGCCGCCCCGACCGTCTCCGGCCATCAGCGCGAGCAGGCGCGGGTGCTGCTGGGCGCGTTGGGGCTGGAGGTGGAGGCCGACAACGAAGACCAGCTCGACATGGCGACGGCGCTGTCCGGCAGCGGGCCAGCTTACGTGTTCCTCTTTATGGAGGCGCTGGTAGACGCGGGCGTGCACCTGGGCTTCTCGCGCCGGGTGGCTGAGCAACTGGTGGTGCAGACCGTCAAAGGCTCGGTCGAGTTCTATCAGCACTCGCCCAACCACATGGCCCGCCTGCGCAACCAGGTGACCAGCCCCGGCGGCACCAGCGCCGAGGCGTTGTACTACTTGGAAAAGGCCGGGTTCCGCACGGCCATCTCACGGGCGGTGTGGGCGGCCTACCAGCGCAGTGTGGCGCTGGGCCAGGGCCGCAAGCGGGGTGGGGGGCTGGAGCCGGATAAGGGATAAAGGCAGAGAAAAAAGAAAGAGAAAGAGAAAAAGGAAGGGCCGAGGCGCGGTCTCGTTAGTTACGTTCAGGAAATACAAAGTGGCGCAGGTCACATTCCCAGCCGGCGTAGGCGGGCTTTGTGTGGTGTGGCCGCGACTTTTGTCGCCGGGACCTTGTGCCCTTGTGGCACGGCCGGCTTCCTGTTCTCGGTTTGCGGCTATAATACTGTCCAGGTTTGATTGTGAACTACTGGACAATTGAAGAAACATGCAGTATATTCATCCCAGCACCCACATTCGCCGCCCCGAGCGGGGCATCTGCACCTAACCTGACTGGTCAGCGCGCCCCCATCATCCGCACCTGTACTCAAGCGCGCACACTTACGCACGTCATTTCGCCGGCCGGGGCGCCCCTGGCCTGGTAGTCACTTAACTTAGCGCAGCCCCCTACCGGAGGTAGCATGTCGAATTTCGTCAAAGACCTAACCGACTCCCTTCAGCAGCAAATCAGTGCCTACAAGCCCGAGGTTCGGGCGCAGGACGTTGGCACGGTGCTGGAAGCCGGTGACGGTATCGCGCGCGCCCAAGGCCTAGGCGGCGTGCAGGCCCAAGAGCTGGTGCAGTTCGCCAACGGCACCATGGGCATCGCCTTCAACCTGGAGCAAGAGTCCGTCGGCGTCATCATCATGGGCGACTACGGCGGCATTGAGCAGGGCATGGCGGTGCGCGGCACGGGCCGCATTGCTTCTATTCCCGTGGGCGATGCCATGATCGGGCGCGTCGTCAACGCGCTGGGCGAGCCGGTCGACGGCAAAGGCCCCATCGCCACCGACAAATTCCGCCCGATTGAGCGCATTGCCCCGGGCGTGATTGACCGCAAAGACGTCAAACGCCCGGCCCAGACCGGCATCAAGGCCATCGACGCCATGATCCCGATTGGCCGCGGTCAGCGCGAGCTCATCATTGGCGACCGCCAGACCGGCAAGAGCGCCATCGCCATCGACGCGATCATCAACCAGAAGGGCAAGAACCTGCTGTGCATCTACGTGGCCATCGGCCAGAAGAAGGCCCAGGTGGCGCGCGTGCTCGGCACGCTGGAGAAGCACGGCGCCATGGAATACACCACCATCGTGGTGGCGGCGGCGGACGACCCGGCGGCCATGCAGTATATTGCCCCGTACTCGGGCTGCTCCATCGGCGAAGAGTTCATGGAGACCGGCCGCGACGCGCTGATCATTTACGACGACTTGAGCAAGCACGCCTGGGCTTACCGCCAGGTGTCGTTGCTGCTGCGCCGCCCGCCGGGCCGCGAGGCCTACCCGGGCGACGTGTTCTACCTGCACTCGCGCCTGCTCGAGCGCGCCGCGCAGCTCTCGGATGATCGGGGCGGCGGGTCGCTCACGGCCCTGCCGATCATTGAGACGCTGCTCGGCGACGTGTCGGCCTACGTGCCCACCAACGTTATTTCGATCACTGACGGGCAAATTTACCTGGAGGCCGACCTGTTTTATGCGGGCATTCGCCCAGCTGTGAACATCGGCATCTCGGTCTCGCGCGTGGGCGGCGACGCCCAGACCAAGGCCATGAAGCAGGTGGCCGGGCAGTTGAAGGGCGACATGGCCGCCTTCCGCGAGTTGGCCGCCTTCGCCACCTTTGGCTCAGACTTGGATAAGGGCACGCAGCGCCAGCTCGACCGGGGCTACCGGCTGACCGAAATCCTCAAGCAACCGCAATACGAGCCGGTGTCACTGGCCGATCAGGTCATGGTCATGTACGCCGGCACGCGCGGCCTGGCCGACAAGATCCCGGTGGACCGCATGCGCGAGTGGGAGACGGCCTACCGGCGCTTCATGGAGACGTCTTACCCGGACATTGGGCGTGACATCAGCGCCAAGAACCTGCTGACGCCCGAAAACGAAGCGCGCTTGAAGGAAGCCACGGCGGCCTTCAACGCTGGCTGGCAGGCCTAGCTTAGTCGCACCCTGGCTTCGGCTGGGGGCGCTACGCGGACTTACACATGCCCTCCTTACGTTCAATGCGGCTCCGGATGCGGAGCGTACGCAACATCTCGCAAGTCACCCGCGCCCTGGAGGCCGTTAGCGCCTCCAAGGTGCGCAAGGCGCAGCAAGCGGTGCTGGCCACGCGCGCCTACGCTGGCAAGGCGTTTCAGGTGTTGCAGCACCTGGGAATGCAGCCCGGCTCGGCCGCGTCGCTGCACCCACTGCTGCAGCAGCGCGCCGAAGTGAAGGCCATTACGGTGGTGCTGATTACCAGCGACCGTGGCCTGTGCGGGGCCTACAACACCAACATGGTGCGCACGGCGATGGACTTTGTGCGCGCCTCGCCCGTGCCGGTGAGCTTTGTGGCCGTCGGCCGCAAGGGGCGCGATCTGCTGCTGCGCCGCCGCCAGAAGCTGGTCGCCGAGTTCATCAACCTGCCCAGCAACCCCAGCTTTGCCGACGTGTCGGCCATTGGTAACCTGGCCGTCGAAGAGTACCTGAGCGGCCGGGCCGACGAAGTCTACCTGGCGTACACGGACTACATTAACACGCTGCGCCAGGTGCCGCGCGTGCGGCCTTTGCTGCCGCTGCGGCCTGAGTCGGAAGAAGCGCACGATGTGACCGGCCTGGCGATGACCAAGCACGCTGCCGGGCCGTCGGCCGCCTACATCTACGAGCCATCGCAACAAGGCCTGCTCGATGTGATCGTGCCGCGCTTTACGGCCTTGCAGGTCTATCAGGCCATTCTCGAAGCGGCCGCCAGCGAGCACTCGGCCCGCATGGTGGCGATGCGCAACGCCACCGACAGCGCCAAGGAACTGTTGGGTGGTCTGCAACTGGGCTACAACAAGGCCCGCCAGCTCGCCATCACCAGCGACCTGCTCGATATTGTGGGTGGTGTGGAAGCGCTGGGCAAGACCCAAGCCATCAAATCGTCAGCCGAGTTGGCCGAGGCCGCCAAATAGGCCAGCCTCGCCCTCGGGCGTCTTACGGGAGATATCATGGCAAAGACAAACGGTAACGGCAGCGGCGACGGCCGCACCCACGGCAAGGTCGTGCAGGTGTTGGGCGGCGTGGTGGACTGCGAGTTCCCGCCCAACGAGCTGCCCCAACTGTACGACGCGATTGAGATTCCGCGTGACGGCCAGAACACCCTGGTGCTCGAAGTGCAGCGCCACATGGGTCACAACTGGGTGCGCTGCGTGGCGATGGACACCACCGACGGCCTGCGCCGCGGCGTAGACGCCTATGGCACCGGCTCGGCCATTCGCGTGCCGGTGGGGCAGGGCACGCTCGGCCGCATCTTTAACGTGCTCGGCCAGCCGATTGACAACGCCGGGCCGGTGGAGACCACGCTCACCAGCCCGATCCACCGCGCCGCACCGCGCTTCGACGAGCAGGTGACAGGCGTGCAGGTGTTCGAGACCGGCCTGAAGGTCATTGACCTGATCGCGCCCTTCACCAAGGGCGGCAAGACGGGCATCTTCGGCGGGGCCGGCACCGGCAAGACCGTTATCATCACCGAGCTGATTTCTTCAATTGCCCGCGTGCACAAGGGCAACTCGGTGTTCGCGGGCGTGGGCGAGCGCACCCGCGAGGGCACGGCGCTCCGGCGCGAGATGACCGAGTCGGGCGTTATGAAGGACACCGTGATGGTGTTCGGCCAGATGAACGAGCCGGCCGGCGTGCGCCTGCGCGTGGGCCTGACCGGCCTGACCATGGCCGAGTACTTCCGCGACGAAGGCCGCGACGTGCTGCTGTTCATCGACAACATCTTCCGCTTCGTGATGAGTGGGTCGGAAGTGTCGGCGCTGCTCGGCCGCATGCCGTCGGCCGTGGGCTACCAGCCGACGCTGGCGACCGAGATGGGCGAGCTGCAAGAGCGCATCACCTCGACCAAGACCGGCTCGATCACCTCGATGCAGGCCGTGTACGTGCCGGCCGACGACTACTCTGACCCGGCCCCGGTGGCGACCTTCACCCACCTGGACGCGACCATCGCGCTGGAGCGCTCGATCTCGGAGCGCGGCATTTACCCGGCCGTGGACCCGCTGGCCTCGACCAGCCGCATCCTGGACCCGAACATCGTGGGCCTTGACCATTACAACACCGCCCGCGAAGTGCAGCGCGTGCTGCAGCGCTACAAGAACCTGCAAGACATCATCGCCATCTTGGGCGTGGACGAACTCTCGGAAGACGACAAGGTGCTGGTGGCCCGCGCCCGCAAGATCGAAAAGTTCTTCGGCCAGCCGATGGTGACGGCCGAGCAGTTCACCGGCATCCCCGGCGTGTATGTGCCGATCAAGGAAACCGTGCGTTCATTCCGCGAGATCCTCGACGGCAAGCACGACGACCTGCCGGAAGAAGCCTTCCGCTACGTCGGCACGGTGGACGACGCCGTGGCCAAGGCCAAGCGCCTGGCCGAGACCGCCTAACTAACTGCACTTTATCGGCCGGCGGCGTTCCAACGGGGGCGCCGCCGGCTGGCTTGCCTGAGGCCTAATGCCAATTCGTGCTGAAATCGTCAGCCAAGACCGCTCGGTGTTCGAAGGCGACGTGGATATCCTCGTCGCGCCCGGCACTGACGGCGAGATGGGCATCCTGCCGCATCACGCCCCGTTGTTGACCACGCTGAAGGCCGGCGTGCTGCGCGTGCGCACCGGCGCGCGGGAAGAGGTGTTTGCCATCTCCGGCGGCGTGATGGAAGTTCGACCCGACATCGTCACCGTGCTGGCCGACTCGGCTGAGCGCGCCGACGAGATCGATGTCGCGCGCGCGGAGGACGCCCGCCGCAAGGCCGAGGCATCGCTGCAAGCGGGCGTGCCGGCCAACTCAGAAGCGTACCTGGCGGCCGAAGCCGCCTTGCGCCGCTCGAACCTGCGCCTGACGGTCGCGCGCCGCCGGCGCGATGGACCGCGCATTAGCTCCGGCGAGTAGGCAGCCAGCCAACCCGTATGCCCCTTTTTTCAAAAGATTTAGGGATTGACCTGGGAACGGTCAATACCCTGGTGTGCGAGAACGGTGTCGTCGTCTTGCACGAGCCCACGGTGGTTGCCATTGCTACCGGCGAGGCTAAGATCATCGAGCTCGGCCAGGCCGCGCGCGACATGGAAGGCCGGGCCCCCGACAGCATCGAAGTGATGCGCCCCCTGCGCGACGGCGTGATCGCCGACTACTTAGTCACCCAAAAACTGCTCGGATACGTCATCGCCAAAGTCTGCGGCCCGTTACGCTTGTTCCGGCCGCGTGTGATCATCACCGTGCCGTATGGCGTGACGAGCGTCGAGAGCCGCGCCGTGCACGAAGCCACGCTGGAAGCCGGTGCGCGCGAGGTCTTCCTCATCCCTGAGCCACTGGCCGGGGCGATTGGGGCTGACCTACCCGTTTCGACCCCGACCGGCAATATGGTGGTCGGCTTGGGCGGCGGGGCCAGCCAGGCGGCGGTGGTCTCGATGAGCGGCATCGTCGCGGCCCACACCGTACGGGTGGGGGGCATGAAGCTCGACGAGGCCATCATCAGCTACATCCGCAAGAAGTACGGGCTGGTGATCGGCGACCCGACGGCCGAGGACATCAAGATTCAGATCGGCGCGGCCTACCCGCTAGACGAAGAGCTAGAGATGGAAATTCAGGGGCGCGATCAGGTGAACGGCCTGCCGCGCTCGGTGACGGTCAACTCGGGCGAGGTGGTTGAGGCGCTGCAAGAGCCGCTGGGCACCATCATTGGCGCGATCCGCACCGTGTTGGAGAAGACGCCGCCCGAGCTGGCCTCGGACATCATTGACCGCGGCATGGTGCTGTGCGGCGGCGGCAGTCTGCTGCGCAACATGGACAAGCTGCTGACCAAAGAAACGGGTGTGCCGGCCTACGTGGCCGAGAACCCGTTGGCCTGTGTGGCCCTGGGAACCAGCAAGGCTTTCAAGAACCTGGAGGCGCTGCGGCGCGTGCTGGGGCGCGGGTAGCCGGCGGCGGTGTCATCCGAAAACAAAACGCCGGCCCAGATGGGCCGGCGTTTGCTGTTGTAGGTGCTGGTTAGGCGTAGTAGGTGATGCGTTGGAGGTGCACGACCGGGTCAATGTACTGCACGCTGACCGTCTCGGGCACGGCGATGTTGATGGGGGCATAACTGAGGATCCCGCGCACGCCGGCTTCGACCATCTTGTCGGCCACTTCTTGGGCGGCCTCGGCCGGCACGGCCAGCATGGCCAGGGCAATGCCGTTGGGCGGCAGCAGCTCACTCAGGCGGGCAACATCGTACACCTCAAAGCCGTTGAGCCTGGTGCCAACCTTGTTAGGGTCGCTGTCGAAGATCATGGTGATCTTGAAACCCCGGTCGCGGAAGCCGTTGTAGTGCGCCAGGGCGTGGCCAATGGCGCCGGCGCCGACCAGGGCCACATCCCACTCGCGCTCAACCTTCAGGATGCGCCGCAGTTGGTCGATCAGGAACTTGATGTTGTAGCCGGTGCCCTGCTTGCCAAACTCGCCGAAGTGTGACAAATCCTTGCGAATTTGGGCCGAACTGATGCCCAGCCGCTCACCCAGCTCGGCGCTGGAGGTGGTCTCTTGCCCCTCGCTGCCCATGCGGGTAAGCGCCCGCAGGTAAATCGGTAGTCTGCTAATGACGATATCGGGAATGTCAGCCGAAGCCATACCGTTCTGCCTCCCCAAGCCCGTTGTCGCTCGGACCAGTTACTACCTTCACCATTAGTTTGTAACGACAAACGCCGAATTGTGAAAACTTGACCTAACTTTAGCACGACTTATCGGCAGCGGCAAGCGCCCCAAGCGGGTGATTGTGATTGTGAGGACAGATGGCAGGATGGCTCAGGCAGGGCGCGGGCCTTTTGCCACGAATTATCACGAAGGGGGATTTGGGGGTGTTGGGTGGGATGAGGCTTGGCGCGTGACAGGCCGTGGGTGATAGCTAGTGGCCACGGCGCGGGTGGGACGCGCGAGGGGAACCCGAATTTTCGCGAATGCGCCAAGGCAGTGGCGAGGGGTACGATCGCTAATGGCAAGGGGCGTGCGGCCAGCCTGTTATAATTCTCGCCTACCCGGGGAGTTGGCAACAAAATGCGTCGTCGTTGGCTTCAAATTCTAATTGGGGTGGTGCTGTTGGGCGCGCTGGCCGGCGGTTACTACTATTACCAGCAGCAGCAGGCGGCTGAGCGCGCCGCGGCGGCGGCCAATATTCGCCAGGCCGAAATCGCGCGCGGGGCGATCATCTCGACGGTCAACGCCACCGGCTACCTGGCCGCCCAAGACCAAACCAACCTATTCTTCGCCTCCGGCGCGCCGTTGACGGTGGTGGCGGTGGACGCCGTCTTAGGCGACACCGTGACGGCCGGGCAGGTGCTGGCCCGCCTGGACGACGCCGACCTGCAACTGGCCGTGACCGAGGCCGAAGAGGCGCTGGCGGCGGCCAAGCTGAAGTTGGCGCAGTTAGTTGCGCCGGCGCGGCCCGAAGATCTGGCCGTGGCCGAGGCCAACCTAAAAGTGGCGCGCAATCAAGTCTACTCCGCGTCGCTTGGCCCAACCTCCGAACAAATCGAAATCGCCCGCCTAAACCTGGTGCTGGCCCAAAACGCGCTCAACCAGACTTACGCCACGATGGATCGGCTGGTGGAGCAGGGCAAGTTCGCCGAGAAGAACGCGCTACAGCCGCAGGCCGACCAGCAAGTGGAGGCGGCCCAGATCGCCAACCTGCGCTACCAGCAGGCGCAGCAGGGCCCCGGCTACGGCCAGGCCGCCACGGCGCTTGCCAGTGTGGAGCAGGCGCAGGTGGCGCTCGACCGGCTGAAGCACGGGCCGGAGCAGGCCGACCTCGACATCGCGCAACTACAAATCAGCCAGGCCGAAGCAGCGCTGGCCATTGCCCAGCACAACCTGGAAGGCGCAGTCATCACCGCGCCGTTCGCGGGCGTGGTGGCGGCCGTGAACCTGCGGCTGGGCGAGCCGGCCGGGCCGCTGCCGGCCTTTGTGCTGGCCGACCTGAGCCGTTTCTACCTGGACGTGCAGGTGGATGAGGTGGATGTGGCAACGGTGCATGTCGGCCAGGCGGTCACGGTGACGCTCGACGCGCTGCCGGCGCTGCTGCTGGCGGCGACGGTGGAGAAGATCGCGCCGGTGGCGCAGGTGAACGCCCGGGTGGTGAGCTACCCGGTGCGGCTGGTGCTGGCAGCGGGCACGGCGCAACTGCGCGCCGGGTTGACGGCGACGGCGGCGATTGTGGTGGCGGAGGTGCATGACGTGGTGCTGGTGCCGAATTGGGCCATCCGCCGCGACCGCGCGACCGGCGCGGCCTACGCCAGCCTGCTGCGCGAGGGCGCACTGGTCGAGGTGCTGGTGCAACTCGGCGCGCGTGACGAAGACTACAGCGAGGTCACGACGGGCGTGGCGGCCGGCGAGGTCGCCGCCGTGAGCGACCAACGTGACACGATCAGCATTATTAACTAGCATGGAAAGTTGGGCGTGAAGACTCTGCGGCGTTGGGTGCCCTGGCTGGTGGTGGTGATCGTCATTGCTGCGGCGGTGGGCGGCTACTACTACTATCAGCAGGCGCAGGCGGAGCAGGCCCGCGCGGCCGAGGTGGCCGCCTTGCGGACCGAGACCGTGCAGTTGGGCGACATCACCGCTTTGGTGAGTGCCACCGGGTCGATCCTGCCGGCGCAGCAATCGAGCTTGTTCTTCACGCTGCCGGGCACGGTGGCGGGGGTGTTCGTGGAGAGCGGCGACGCGGTGCACACTGGGCAGCTGCTGGCGCGCGTGGACGACACCGCGCTAAAGCTGGCGGTGCAGCAGGCGACCGATGCCGTGCGGGTGGCTGAGATCACGCGCGACCAATTGCTGGCCGGGCCGGCCGAGGGCGACATCGCCGTGGCCCAAGCCAATGTGCGCAGCGCCAATGCGCGGCTGTCGGACCTGCAAACCGGCGCGGGCGACCAGGAGACGGCCATCGCGCAACTGCGCTACGACAACCTGCTGGCCGACTACCAGGCGCTCAACAACCAATACAACAGCCTGGTGCAGTTCGCGGCCGACAACCCGCGCTTCGCGCCGCCCCAGTCCACACTCGACAGTCTCAAGACCAGTATGGAGTCGGCCTACTACGCGGCCGAGGTCGCCCGCTTGCAAGTGGCGCAAACCCAGCAAGGCGGCGGCGACGGCCCGGTGGCGGTAGCTTACGCGCAGATCGTGCAGGCCCGGGCGGTGCTCAGCCAGACGCTGGTTGGCGCGAGTGACTTGCAAATAGAGCAGGCTCAACTGGCGGTGACGCGAGCGCAGACCGCGTTGGACCGGGCCGCGCTGCGATTGACGCAGACTGAACTGCGCGCGCCGTTCGCGGGGATTGTGGGAGTGGTGAGCATCAAGGCCGGCGAGCCGGCCGGCGCGACGACGCCTGCAGTGGTGCTGCTGAACACGACCGAATTCCACCTGGACGTGACGGTGGACGAGGTGGACGTGGCCCAACTGACGGCCGGCCAGCCGGTTTCGATCACGGTGGATGCGCTGCCGGGTGTGCTGCTGGGTGGGCATGTGGACCGCATCGCGCCGACGGCGACGACGGCCGGCGGGCTGGTGAGCTACAGCGTGCGGCTGGCGCTGGACGATGGCGACGCCGACCTGCGCGCCGGCATGAGCGCGACGGCCGAGATCGTGGTGGCCGAGGCGCGCGCCGTGGTGCTAGTGCCGAATTGGGCCATCCGCCGCGACCGGCGCACCGGGCAGGCCTACGCCAGCGTGCAGCAGGGCGGGGCGCTGGTGGAGGTGCCCATCACCACCGGGCTGCGGGGCGAGGCCTACACCGAGGTGGTGGCCGGCGTGGCGGCCGGCGACGTGGCGGCCGTAACCACCGCGCGCGACACGCTTGACCTGCTGGGGGG
>JBBRZY010000010.1:0-17652 GCA_038252885.1 Anaerolineales bacterium
AGGTGCCCAGGCCGATGGCGGTGAGATAGCCGGGGCCGCGACGGGCCACTTCGCGCAGCCAGTGCATGGTGGCACCGATGGGCCAGCTATAGGCCTCGATACGGTTCTCGCGGATCAAGCGCATCAACTCAGGGCGCCGGCCGGTCTGGGGGTCGACCGGGTTGATGTACGAGCCGGAGATGATGCGCTTCATCAGGCCTTCGACAGCCACGTGGTCCATGCCCCGAATGCCCTGCGCATCGCCTGTGCCGCAGGGGAAGTAGAAGGTCAGGTCACGCGGCTCGCCGTGGGCATGAAAACGTTCGGCCAGTGAACGGAGCAGCAAGTCGGGGGTGATCCAACCAATGACGCCCACAGAGGCGACCGTGTCGCCCGGCTGCACCAGCGCAACTGCTTCGGCCGCGGAGCACACTTTGCTCATTGCCGTGCTCCAAACTTGCGCAGGGTGGCCAGGGCCGCCGCTGAATGGCAGTTGTCCAGGAACAGGCGCGATGCAAGCCGGTCAGCGGTTTCCCCGTCGCGGGCGCTCATGGTGGCAAAATAGAGCTTGGTGGCCGCCACGGCTTCGGCTGGCAGCGCAGCCAGGCGCTCGGCGAGCACACGCGCGGCGGCCAGCGCCTGCCCATCCTCGGCCAGCACATCGGCCACGCCCAGGCGGTGCGCTTCAACGCCATCCATGGCCAGGTCTCCCCAGACCACCCGGCGGGCTGTGGCAACGCCCACGCGGTCCACCAGCGCTTCCAGACCCCAGGGCGGCAGCCAGCCGATGGTCACTTCAGGCAAGTGCCAGCGCACTGAACGGCCCGTAACCACCACGTCGCAGGCCAGCGCGAAGATAAAGCCGCCGCCGAGCGCAAAGCCTTCCACCGCAGCCAGCACCGGTTTACGCAGGACGCTCAGCTCGCGGGCCAGGGCAGCAGTCTGGGCCTCGTGCACGCCCATCGCCTCCAACGAAAGCTGGCCCAATTCCTTGAGGTCGCTGCCGGCGCAAAAGCCCGGCGGGCTGCCGGTCAGGATAATCGCCCCGACACTCACGTCGGCGTCGAGTTGGCGCAAGCGGTCACGCAGGGCCGTCACCGTGGCCTCGCCCAGCGCGTTGCGGCGCTGGGGGCGGTCAAAGGTGAACACAACCACCGCGCCAACTTGATCTTCCCTCAAAAACTCAGTCATCGAGCAACGCTCCGTCCATAATCAGCCGGGCGCGTACCGCGCTCACGGGGATGGCGCGCACGCTCAACCGTTCGCGCACGGCGAGCGCGGCGGCGTGGCCAATGGCATGGCCATAGCTGAAGCATTGCGCAGTCACGCGGGCCGAGGCCATGGCCTCGTGCTCGGCCGCCAGGCAGCGGCCGGCGGCCAGCAAACCCTCACCCGTGGGTGGGATAAAACAGCCCAGTGGGATTTCGTAATAATCATTGTACAGCCAGGAGACGCGCGGCTTGGCGCCGGCGTGCAACTCGATGGGCCAAGGCGAGCGCGCAATAGCGTCCGGCCGCTTCGTGCCAGTAACCACATCGTCGTTGCGCAGAAGGGCCGTGCCCACGATCTGCCGAGTCTGGCGCACCCCCACCTGCACGCCGGTGTCGTTGAGATAAGACTGCTCACAGCCTGCCAGGCGGTCCTTGAAAAAACGGGCGTACTCACGTGCTTGCCGCCTTCCCATTACCTCGGCTTCAGTGAAGTCCGCCGCGATAAGCGGGTTGAGCTCGCGGCCGTCGGCGCCCAGGATGCGGGTGCAGTTGCACAACAGCTCGTTGGGCCGCGGCGTGGGGAACAAGAAGATCTTCGCGCGCGGCAGCCCATACGCGCCGCTCGCGTTAAGCGCGAGGATCTCCTCGGTGACCTGGTGCGGCATGATCGAGTCGGTGCCATACTCGGCCAGGAAGCGGTCGATATCCACGCCGGCCAGGCGGAAGATCATGGTCGGATTTTGCACTCGGCCATCCTGGCCCACGCGGGTGGGCAGGCCGGCCATGGCAAACACGTCGGCGTCACCGCTGGCATCGATGGTGAGCTTGGCGCGGACGTCAAACAGGCCCTGCTTAGTGTAAGCGCGCACGCCTTCTACGCGCTCACCGCCATCCACATGGACGCCGATGACGGTGGTGTGGAAAAGCACCTGCACATTGGCCTCCGCCAGCAGCTCATCCGCCGACTGGCGCCAGGCGAACGGCTCGTGTACGAGGGTGTAAGTCTCGCCATAGCGCACGGGCTCGGTAAGGCCGCCGCGCGAGCGCATGACGCGGATAAAGTCGTCGACGAAACCGCCGATGATCTTCTCGGGCTTACCCGCCGCACCGGCGCGAGCCAGGAATAGCCCGCAGATCGTGCCCGAGAACCCGGCCACCGCCGCCCCGCCACAGAAGCCATAACGCTCCAGCAGCAGCACCTTGAGGCCCTGGCGCCCGGCGGTGCAGGCGGCGGCTAAACCGGCTGCACCGCCGCCCACCACCAGCACGTCCACCTCCAAGGCGGTGATCGGACGCCGGTCGCGCAGACTTGTCAGTGTGCCCATGGGGTGGCGCCTAGCCTTCCGCCATCACGGGGTTCGTCAGCACGCCCAGGCCCGCCACTTCTACGGTCACCGTCTCGCCGGCCTTCATGTAGCGCGCCGGCTTGCGGGCCACGCCCACACCGGCCGGCGTACCGGTCGAAACGACATCGCCCGGATCGAGGGTCATGACGCCGCTCAGGTAGGACAACAGGAAGGGGATGGTAAAGATCAGGTGGCGCGTGTTCGACTTCTGCAGCAACTCACCGTTCAGGGTCAGGCTGATGTCGAGCGCCCCCGGGTCAGGCACCTCGTCGGCGGTAACCAGCGCCGGCCCCAGCGGTCCGAAGGTGTCGAACGTCTTGCCGATCGTCCACTGGCTGGTGCGCGTTTGGTAGTCGCGGGCGCTGACATCATTGAAGGGAACGTAACCGGCAATGTAGTCGAGCGCGTGGGTTTCGGGCACGTGCCGAGCAGTGCGCCCGATAACGAAGGCCAACTCGGCTTCGTAATCTACCTGGTCGGTCAGCCGCGGTATCTGAATGGCCTCGCCGGGGCCAATGATGCAGTTGGCATACTTGGCAAACACCGTGGGGAAGTCGGGGATAGCCATGTTGGACTCGGCGGCGTGGTCGCGGTAGTTGAGCCCAATGCAGATTATCTTGCCCGGCCGCGGAAGCGGGGCGAGCAGCTGGAGGGTGCTCAGCGGCAGATCATTGGCGGGGTCGCTGGCCGCGATGGCCTGCCGAGCCTGCGCCAGGGCAGCAGCGCCCGTGGCCAACAGCGCCAGCATATCGCCGGGTAGTTGAGGGGCGACGCGGCTAAAGTCTACGACCGCCTGGCCGCGGAGCGCGCCGAGGCGCGTGCGACCCGCGTGGGCAAAGGTAACAAGCTTCATGCAAAATCTCCAAGAAGTAGTCGGCGGCTCAGGACCCGCTGGGACGAGCAGCCGAGTTGGATTTGGGCATCGGTTATATTTGCAGCCTCACGCACACGGCTACGCAACGCGCGCCGGCAAGGCTAGGCAGCGGGCCGCTACCGGTGCTTGACTCTTTAGCCTGCCAGCCACAAGTAGGGCGCTTCTACAAAACGCTTGAGGCGCTGGAGAAAACGGGCGGCCGGGGCACCGTCCACCAGCCGGTGGTCGAAGGTGAGGCTCAGAAACAACATCTGGCGGATGGCGACGCGCTCGGCGGCGGCATCCACGACGATTTGCTTGGGGACGATGCGCCCCACCCCCAGCACCGCGCACTCGGGCAGGTTGATGATGGGCGTAAACGCATCAATCGCGTACATACCCAGGTTGCTGATCGTAAAGGTGCTGCCATGGAGCTCATCTAATCCCAGCCGGCCAGCGCGGGCACGCTCGATTAGGGCGGCCGTTGCTTGGGCCACCTGGCGCACGCTTTTGGCTTGCACGTCACGCACCACAGGCACCAGCAGCCCGCGCTCGGTATCCACCGCTAGGCCCACATGCACTGCTTCGGAATAGACCAGGGTGTCGCCTTCCAGCCGCGCATTGAGCATTGGATGCTCGCTCAGCGCCTGCGCTGTCAGCCGGGCCAGAAGGTCGTTATAGGTGGGCACGCGCTGGCCCGTGATAGCCCCATCATCCTTGAGCTGTTGGCGCAACCTCACCAACTCGGTGGCGTCGACCTCAGTCGTCAGGGTCACCGGCGCGGTCGTCTGTGTGCCGGCCAACATGCGCTCGGCGATCACACGGCGCACCGGCCCCAGGATCTCGCGGCGTTCAGCCCCAGCCGGCGGCGGCGTGGGCACAGCCGCTGGAACCGCCAACGCGGCGGCCTGCTCCACGTCTTCACGCGTCAGGCGCTTGCCGGGCCGGTCCGCGGCCAGGCGCTCGATATCCACGCCTAGCTCCGCGGCGCGCTTACGGGCCACTGGGCTGATGCGCACTTCGGGCGCGGCGGCGCGTGTAAGCGCGTCACGAATGTCACGCTCCACAATGCGGCCAGTGCGGCCACTGCCGGTAAGTGCCTGCCAGCCGACACCTAGCGCGGCGGCGATGCGGCGGGCACGTGGGCTAATGGCGAGGGGGCGTTTGGCGAGCTGAGCCAGCGGGCCGGTTAACGCGCCTGCCGGCGCCGAGCTGGGCGAAACACTTGGCTCGGTACCCGGCCGGGCAGAACCAGCGGTGGGCTTGGCCTCACCTGGCGCCAGAATGTAAGCTAGCAGCGTGCCGACAAGCACCGTAGAACCAACCGGCGGTGAGTCGGGCGGGAGGTAAAGCACGCCGGCATCAAACGCCTCGACTTCCACCAGGGCCTTGTCGCCCTCCACGGTGAAGAGTATTTCGCCAGGTTGGACGCTTTCGCCGTCCTGCTTGACCCAACTGACCAACAAGCCCTCTTCCATGGTCCAGCCCAGGCGGGGCATCGCAACTTCAGCAGGCATCGTTAATCTCCTGAAGCCTACTCGGCCAGCAGGTCGGTAATGGCCTGCGCGATCGTCTTGGCATTGGGCACAACGGCAGCCTCCAGCACCGGACTGTATGGCACCGGGGCCTGTAGGCCATTGAGGCGCGCGACCGGCGCGTCTAGGTCGTCAAAGCCGCGCTGCATCACTTGGGCCGCGATCTCGGCCCCCACGCCACAAGGCGCAAAGGTCTCGTCCACGATCAGCAAGCGCCCGGTCTTGTGGACGGAGGCCAGAATGGTGTCGAGGTCGAGCGGCGCGATCGTGCGCGGGTCGATGATCTCAACCGAAACACCCTGCGTTTGCAGGGCCTGCGCGGCCTCTACCACGCGGCGCACCATCAGGCCGATGGCAACGACCGTCACATCGAGGCCGGGCTGCACCACTGCGGCCTGGCCAAAGGGGATAGCGTAATCCTCCTCAGGTACCGGCCCGCGCAGGCTAAGGAGGGCCTTCTGCTCCAGGAAGATCACCGGGTCGTCGCTGCGCAGAGCGGTCTTTAGCAGGCCTTTCGCATCGTAAGGGGTGGTCGGCACCACCACGCGGAAGCCGGGTAGGTGGGCAAACACCGAGTAGTAGCTGCCCGAGTGATGGGTGGCGGCGGCGCTGCCCACGCCATAGCAGCCGCGCAGCAACAGCGGCATCTTGAGGCGGCCGCTGCTCATATACTGCATCTTGGCCACCTGGTTGATGAGCTCGCCCATCGCATCCAGGATGAAATCGATAAACATGAAGTCGACGACCGGGCGCGTACCCGACATGGCCGCGCCGGCGCACAGCCCGACAAAGCCACGCTCGGAGATAGGCGTATCGCGCAACCGCAGCGGGCCAAAGCGCTCGTACAGACCGACGGTTGTGTTGAAGTTACCGCCGCGTGCACCGATGCCCTCGCCCACCACAAAGATGGTGGCATCGCGCTCCATCTCTTCGCTGAGCGCCTCCAGCGTAGCGGCTGAATAGGAAATTTCGCGCATGGGTTAAGCTCCACTCTGGCTGAATACAAAGTCGGTGACAGTGGCCGGGTCGGGCCACGGGCTGCTCTTGGCAAAGGCCAGCGCCTCGTCTGCCAGGGCGCGCATTTCCGCGTCAATAGCCTGCAAGTCTGTGGCTGTGGCCTGCCCCGCGGCCACCACCTGGTCGCCGAGCGCTTTGATGGGGTCGCGTGTCTTCCAATTTTCGATCTCATCCTGCGTACGGTAGCCAGCATCGCGCATGCCCTCGGCGTGCGGGCGCGTGCGGTAAGTGCGGCACTCCAGCAAAGTCGGCCCCTGCCCGGCCCGCGCGCGGTCGACGGCCTCGCCCGCCGCCACATATACGGCTTGCGCGTCATTGCCATCCACCAGAGTGCTATTAATGCCATAGGCCGCGCCCCGGTTCGCCACCGCCGGGTTGCGCGAAGCATAGTCGAAGGCCACCTCCGTGGCATAGAGGTTGTTTTCGCAGACGAACAATACCGGGAGTTGATAGATGGTGGCCAGGTTAATGCCTTCGTGGAACGCGCCATTGCTGACGGCCCCATCGCCAAAGAAAGCCACGCTGACGTTGTCCTTACCGAGCAGCGCGAACGATTGCCCCGCGCCGGCGGCTTGCAAGATGCTCGGGCCGACAATGCCGCTGGTGCCCATCAGACCTACCTCTGGCGCGAACAGGTGCATGCTACCGCCCCGCCCGCGCGAGCAGCCGGTAGCTTTGCCGAGCAGTTCGGCGACCACCTCGCGCGGCGGCACGCCCTTGGCCAAGGCATGGCCGTGGCCGCGATGCGTGCTGAAGACCATATCTTCCGTGCGCAAGTGAGCGCACACCCCAACCGCCACGGCTTCCTGCCCGATATAAGTGTGGCAGGCACCGGGGATGAGGCCAGCGGCGTAAGTCTTCGCCAGCACTTCTTCGCACCGCCGCACCAGTAGCATCTCGCGATACAGGTGTAACCGGGTTTCGGGGCTGATTGCCTTGGACTCTTGCGTTTTCGTCGTCATTTTGAGTACCTTTTTCCGCCCGCTCTATTGGCTGGCCGGGCGAGCTCAGTGACCTGGTTGACGGGCGTGCGGGGCGGCTGCCCGCGCAGCACCCGAACAACGTTATCGGCGCCTTGCACGCGCACTTCGACCGTTGCGCCTTCCGAGTACCAGCCGATGTGCGGCTTAACGAAGATGTTCTCCTCGTGCAGCAGGGGGTGGTCGGGCGGCGGCGGCTCTTGGCTTAGGACATCTAAAGCGGCCCCGGCCAACCGCTTCGCTTGAATGGCCGCCAGCAGCGCCGCCTCATCAATCAGCGCGCCGCGCGCAGTATTGATCACAAAGGTCGTGGGCTTTATCTGGGCCAGAGCTTCGGCGTTGAGGATGTGCTGGGTTTCGGGCGTCAACGGGACGTGCAGCGAGATATAGTCCGCTTCGCGCAGCAGCGTCGGCCAGTCCACCGCCCGACAGCCTGTGGCGGCGACCTGATTCGCCGTCAGGTAGGGATCGTAGACCAGTATCTCCAACCCCAGGGCCTGGGCCTTGCGCGCCGTCGCCCGCGCAATCCGGCCAAAGCCCAGCACTCCTAAGACTTGGCCCCGCATTCGCGGGTAGGGCTGCACCGCCTTAGCATCCCAGATCCCCTGACGCGTCGCACTCACCAGTTGCGGCACGCGGCGCGCCCACGCCAGCAGCAGCGCGATGGCATGGGTGGAGACCTCATCGACCGCATAGTCAGGGACGTTGGTTACCCATATGCCGCGCGCGGTCGCGGTGGGGATGTCGATCGCATCAAGCCCCGTGCCTACCCGGCTGATGATTTGGCACTGCGGCATGTGATCCATTAACGAGGCATCCACCGGCTGAACGCTCACCATCAGGGCCGCGGCGTTGGCCAACAGGCCATCGCTCACGGCCTGAGCCAGGCTAGGCACTTGGACCACTTCCGCGTCTACCGCCGCCAGAACTCCGGCTTCAACGTTAATGTCCGCAAACTCGTGATAACCGATAACAACCAGGGGCTTCACACGACCTCCGGAGCTTGGCCGGCATCATCTGCCGGGCAATGAACGGCTGCCACGGTGATTACCGCCAAACGCTTTGGACTAGACCCGCCAACAATACCGCCGCCCGGCGCTGCACGACCATGCAGTGGGCATAAAGGCACGAATTTGGACTCGCTCAAGGCCGGCTAATAGAAACGCACCGCAGGAAAACAGGCGGACGGGCTTCCAGGGCGTAGCCTAGTTGCAGCCCCCTTGCCCACAGCAGGGGCCAACCGCCAGCGCAAGTTATCGGCCCGGCCCCAGGTAGGCCACGGCGTCGATCTCGACCAGAATGCTCTTGAACAAATCGCCTGCGCCGATTAGGCGGCGGGTTGGGCGAGGGCCCTTAAAATACTTCAGATACACGGCGTTGAAGCGGTCACGGTCCTTTAAGTCGAGCAGGAAGACATTCACGCGCACCACGTCCTCCCAGGTGGCCCCTTCCGCCGCGAGCACCGCCCCCATGGCCTGCATGGTGAAGTCGGTCTGCTCCTCGATAGTCGTACCCACGACCTCCAAGTTTTGCACCGGGCCAAAACCAGACAGATACAGGGTATCGCCTGCTCGCCGTGCCATGCTGTAAAACGGTTCCGGGGACTGCCTCTCACTCATGCCCTTGTCCTTTCAGGTCCTAGTGTGTTTGTCCACGCGGATCGCCTGATCGCGCTCCAGCCCCGCGGGACGTCAAACAGTTGTATCGGGTCCGAGAGTTCAATGTGCACAGCGGGCCGCTTGAGCCCTTCAGGGCGCAGGGCGGTGCCCAGGCCGGGCGTGTTCGGTACGTGCAGCATGCGGTGGGCGGCCGACGACAGGGCTACTGATCCAATCCCATCGGGCACGTTACGGGCCGGCAGAGGGCCGCACCCCGTCCAACCAGCCCGTCGTCGGTATGAATGCGCAGCCAGAGCGTGTTGGGCGGCGCGTCAATCCCAAGCGTTTCTAACCGGGCAGGGTGCCTGTGGATTAGTCGGTCATGCGTTATGCCTGACGCGCCAACAGGGTCGGGTCATAGTCCGCGAGCGGCATCCATGGCACCACTCCCCGGTTGACGATGTTGTCTGGGTGCGGCCAGTGGCCACTGAGCACCGCCACCATGTTTTCCACCCCCGTGATCGAAACCTCATTCATCGCTTGCACCGACAGGCCCGAGATGTGCGGGGTCAAGATGACGTTGTCCAACTCGATCAACGGATGCTGGGGCGGGGTTTCGACGCCGGTGAATATCTCGATCTCATAGAAGGTGTCGATGGCCGCGCCGGCCAGGCGGCGCTCGCGCAGCGCGGCCGCCAACGCCTGCTCGTCGGTCACGGCCCCGCGGGCGATGTTGATCAAATACGCGCTGGGTTTCATCTTGCGCAGCGCTGTTTCATTGATCAGCTTATAAGTGTGGGCATTCAGCGGCAGGAGCAGCACCACAAAATCGGACTGGCTCAGCACCGTATCAAGATCGACCATGTCCACGCCCAGGGCCTCGGCGTCTGGGCTAGGCACGCCCAGATTGCGCCGCGTGGCCAACACCCGCATCCCAAAGGCCTTGGCGCGCTTGGCCACCGCCTTCCCCGTTGACCCAAAGCCCACCAGCCCCAAGGTACAGGCGTTGAGCCGCTGGAATTGATAAGCCTCATTGCGCGCGGCCAGAAACGTACCGGCGTACATATGCCGCGACATTTGCGGAGTGTGGCGCGAGAGCGCCACCACCATGCCCATGGTGTGGTCGGCCATCTCGTCGACGCAGAAGAAGGGTACATTCGAGACAATGATGCCGCGCTCCTTGGCCCGTTCAACATCAATCTTGTCGGTACCGTTGCCCAGGCGCGAGATCAACCGGCAGTGCTGGAGACTATCAATGACGACCGGTGGCAGTTGGGCCGCCACCACAAACAGGGCGTCGCAGTCTTCCACTAAGGGGATCAGCGCTTCGGGCGTATAGGTGTCGATGGGGATCGGGTTGATGCCATAGCGCTGGCACAACTCGGTCTCCAACGGCGGGATGGGGTTCACCTGAGCATTCAGGCGAACGACGCGAAACTGCTGCAAATCGGCAGCCATAGGCATGGGTCGATTTCTCCTAAGCTAGATTGTGACTTAAGCGGTGTGAGCGGCCCGGCCCGGTTTGGGCGCCCTGCCGCCCTAGCCTTTGAGTGCGCCGGCGGTCATGCCGCCTACGTAGAGATCGACAAAGAAGAAGTACAGGATGGCCACCGGGATTGAGGCGAGCATTGCCGCCGCCATGAGGGGGCCCCAGAAATAGTAGTCCTGCATAATGAGATTGGAAGTTGTCCCCAGCGTCAGCGTCTTATTAATGTCGCCGTTCACGAAGGCCAATACGTACAGCAAGTCGGTCCAAGAGAGCGTAAACGAGAAGATGGCGGCCGTGAGAATGCCCGGCACGGCCAGCGGCAGCGTGATGCGGAGCATCGCCCCAATGCGAGTACACCCATCGATCAGCGCACACTCCTCCAGGTCGGCCGGTATCGTGCGGAAGTAGCCAGTGAGCAGCCAGGTACAGAACGGGATTAGAAAGGTCGGGTAAGTCAGCAGCAGCGTGGCCGGATGGCCCAGGATGTTTAGTTGGTTCAATAACTGCGCCAGCGGGATGAACAGCAGCGTCTTGGGCACCAGGTAAGTAACGAAAATGAGGATGCCGAACATGGTAGCGCCGCGAAACCGCAGCCGCGCGATCGCGTAGCCGGCCATGACCGAGACAATGACCGAGAAGCTCGTCGTCAGCAGGCAAATGACGGCGCTGTTGACAAACCACCGGATGAACATCGTGGAATTGAACAGATAACGGTAGTTGTCGAGGGTCGGCAGTTTGACGAAGAGGGGGTTGCCGCTGTAGTCGAAGATTTCAATGTTGCTCTTAAGCGACGTAACTAGCGACCAGTAGAATGGAAACAGCACAATGAGCATCAGCACCAAGACCGGCAGGTAAACGCCTACCCCGCGGTGCAGCAACCAGCGCAGCCAGGATCGCCGGACGGCCTGCACCACAGTCGGTGGGTTTGGCGCCAGGCGGAGCGGCTCAGGCAGGTTAGCGGTCACGGCGTACCTCCAGCAGCGACAGCGCGACTAGCACAGCCAGAAAAGGGAACATTGCCACGGTGACGGCCGAACCCAACCCATACAGGCCTGATCCGATAGACAGGTTGTACGTCATGATGCCGAAAATCGTGGTCGCGTCGCTCGGCCCGCCGCGGGTGAGCAGAAACGGCAGTTCAAAGTCGGCGATGGTGCCGATGGTGGAGATCAGCACCACAATCAGTGCCACGGGCAGAATCAGCGGCAGGATCACGCTCAACAATATTTGCCAGGGATTGGCACCGTCGATTTTGCTGGCGTCAATCAGCTCATCGGGCACCGTTTGAATAGCCGCCAGGAAGACGATGGCAAAGAAGGGCACGCCGCGCCACACGTTGACCACGATCAGGGTGAGCATGGCCATGGTCGGGTTGACCAGGAAGGGGATGTTGGCCTCAATCAGTCCCCAGCGCTTGAGCATGAAGTTGACGATCCCGAAGGCGGGGTCCAGCATCCACCACCAGGCCAGCGTGCTGAAGACGGTTGGGACGATCCACGGCAGCAGCAGGGCGGCACGCACCAGGCGCTTGCCGAAGAACTCGCGATTGAGCAGCAGCGCGACTGCCAGGCCTCCAGCAAACTTGAGGACCAGCGTGCCAACGGTGTAGATCAGTGAGTTCTGGAGCGCCTTCCAGAACAGGGCGGTGCCAAATAGGGTGATGTAATTCTGAAAGCCGACAAAGGTGGGGTCAGCCCCAAAGCGCTTGTCGGTCAAGCTCAAGTACAGGGCCAGAGCAAAGGGATAGGCCAGCAGGGCTGCCAGGAACAGCACCGCCGGAGCCACCATGAGAAAGCCGAGCGGGCCTTCTTCTTGGAGCAGGCCACGCCAATGGGGGCGCCGCGCGGCAACAGAACGGAATATGGTTGCGAGCATCAGGATCACGCCTGGGCTCTCGGCCAGCGCGCCAAGCGCTGGCCGAGAGCCAGAGGCCTGCTGGGCGGGGTTAGGCGCCCACCTGGGCCCGCAGATCTTCAATCTCGCGCAGGGTGCCGTCGAGCGCCTCACGCGCATTACCATTGGTCGCGGCGTTTTGGAACATCTTAGCCATAGTGAACTGGCTGACCATGGCGGCTGACAACTTGGTTGGGGAGGGGTTCTCGAAACCGCCCCAGCGGCTCAAGCGGCCGGCCTCCCGCATGATGGCGAGCTTGGGATCAATATCCCAGATCGGCAGGTTCTCGTAGATCGGCGCCATCGGGATGAGATAGCCTCTGCCCTCTTTGATGTACTGCGCGTACTGGCTTACGGCGAAGAAGTCGCCCAGGAAGGCCAGCGCCGCATCGCGGTCAATGCCGGCCGTGTGTTTGAGAACGCTTACGTACGGATAACCCTGGTAGGTAAAGCGGCCGGCTGGCCCTTGCGGCGGCAGCGCGTGGTTCATGGCCGCTGCCACGGCCGGGGCGCTGGTCAGAGCGGGCAAGTAGATGGTGTTGACGTTCATGGTGGCCGACAGTTGTTCGGCGATGAACGCTTGGTTGTTGGTGGCATCGTTGTAGCCGGTGGCGCCGGGGTCGTTGGCATCCTTGTGCAGCTTGATGGCGTACTCCAACGCGGCGATGGTTTCCGCCGAATCGAGCGCCAGGGTGCCGTCGGGTCTGAACTCTTGACCGCCGAAGGACCAGAGCAACAAGTTGGCGTGGGCGAGGCCGTCAAACGGAGTGCCCGCGCCGCCCAGGACAAAGCCGAAGGGGTGGCCAGCCGTCTTCATTATCTTGCCGGCCTCATAAAACTCATCCCAGTTGTCGGGGAATTTCTCAATGCCAGCTTCGGCGAACCAGTCTGGGCGCCAGGCGAAGACGGGCGTATGCGACCCGAGTGGGATTGCGTACCACTTCTGATCCACCGTAGCGACGGCCGAAGCGGCCGGATACCAGCCCTCCTGCTCGGCGGCCAACTTATCGGCCAGGCTGGTAATGTCAGTCAAGCCCGCGACGATATTGGCGGGCGGCGCGGTGTATTGCACGATGGTCGGCCCTTGGCCGGTTTCGATGGCGGTGGCAACGCGCGCGGCCACATCGGAAGTCGTCGCCATTTCCAGATTGAACTTGACGCCGTTCTGGGTGGCCCAGTCAATCGCAAAACTCTGGAAGATCTCATTCATCTTGGGCACAAACATGGCATAGCCCAAGTAGTTGATGCTGGCCCCCTTGAGGGTCACGGGCGCGCCGCCGGTGGCGATCGAGGCAGGGACGGTCGGCTGCGGTATCGCCGTCGGTGTAGCGGCCGGGGCGCAGGCCGCCAAGGCCACCGCGCCGGCGGCTGTGCCGGCCAGACTGAGAAATCCCCGGCGTCTCAGAGTTCGGCTAATGGGCTTTGGGGGCAAGGTTGCCCCGGGCTTGTTCGCTTCGTTAGTCATCCTGTTCTCTCCTCTTCCTGGGCTGAGTCAGTCGAAAGTAACGGTCCCGGCGATGGTGAGTTAGGGCAGCACCTCCTCCTGAGGCAGAGCGGCGGCCGCCTCTGAGCCGCCTATATTCGACTGACAACAACTGGGAGGCTATGGTAATGGTGAGTTGTAGGGTTGATATTCGGCCAAGATGCGGTGGTAGGCTTCGTGCAGGTGGGCCTCGATCCGCTCAACCGCTACCGCTTCGTCCTGCCCACTCAAGGTCTCGTAGAGCAGTTGGTGACTGCTAAAGATGGCTTCGCGAAAATCTAGATTGGCGACGTTGCGGCTCAACAGGAAAATGTGAATCTGCGGCTTCAAGGTCTTCCAGGCATCCAGCAGGCGCTGATGATGACTGGCCCGGTAGATGATCTCGTGAAAGCGCAAGTCGAGGTCGGCCGACTCCTGTTCGGTGATGCCGCGCGCCGCAAAGGCCGACATTTGATCGAGCACCGCTTTCAGCTCTGCCAGTTGGCCCGGCGTGGCATGCTTCATGGCGCGTTGCATCGCCAGCCGCTCCAGCACTAGCCGCAGGCTGAAGACCTCGTCTAGGTCATTGCGCGACAGCCGCGCCACCACCGCCCCTCGGTTGTGATGCTTGACGACTAGCCCTTCTCTTTCCAAGGTCAGCAACGCCTCACGCACTGGGCCGCGGCTGACTCCAAGAGATTCAGCGATGAGTTGCTCTTGCAGGCGCTCACCGGGACCTAACTTCCCACTAGCAATGGCATCCCGTAGGCCCACGACGATATCGTCGGCTAATGACGTCTTAGGAGATGCAGTCAAAAGGGCCGAAAAACTATTCGGCGGCATAAAGGTTGTGCTTTCTGGTTAATTGTTTACTGGATAATGTTGATTGTTTACAATCTATACGGAGTGCATGACATTGTCAATTTCAGGAATTGTTTCACAATGTTTTCACGCGGGGCATCAACCAACAAGAAGGCCAGTCGCTCCTAGCTGGCTGTGCTGGCTACCCGCGGCATCCGCCCCCTTTTTAGGCTATCACTGGGCTATGCGCTCGCCCGCTGATAATCATGGTGCAGCCCGTTCAACCCTGAGACCGCCATCACCCTACCCGCCTTCGACTCCCTCCGGCGGTGACACGACTTGCTCGGGTATCTGTTGCGCTATCCCCTGACACTTGCACCGGCGCGCAAGGGCAGGTGTGCGGCCGTGCCTCGTTGAAGTAGGAGGCGTAGTCCTTCAGGACGCGAATCAGCTGAAGCTCGCCGATCACCCAACTATGATCCAGACACGCTCCGCGTCGCCGCCAACTCCCCACAAACCGTTCACAGATCGCATTCGCACGGGGCGCCTCGTAGGGCGTGTGGCTTACTTCGATGCCGGATGTTCGGACCAACCGTTCAAACGTATGACCATACTTTTTGTCATGGTCGCGGATCAGGAACTTCGGCTTCGCCTCAAACGGCGTTGCGTCCCTGTGCTGGCTACACCATTCATCCTCGCGAATGTGCGACTTGGACCGGGCTACACGCTTCGGGCATCACGATTTCGACGATCCTCCCGGGATAGCCTTTTCATTCCTTTGCCCCTGGCTTGCGTGAAAGCACCTATCTTGAAGCTGCAATGGTGGCTTCGTCACCAGGTGCTTTGCAATTCGGCCTAGCATCCGTCCCCTTATCACAGCCCGCCCGAACCCTTGAGCGGGTGCCACAAATGCACCCGCTCGTTCCGCAAGAATCAGAAAACCCGCAATCAAGCGGGTTTTCAAGGTGTTTCTTCAGTGGGCCACGCGGGACTCGAACCCGCAACCATGTGCTTAAAAGCCGCCCATGGGTGCTATTCTAGCGCCGGGTTTCAAAAGGCACTTTCATGCCCCGGTGCTAGCGCTCCGCAACCCAGTTACGTCACCATTTTATGAGTGGCGGGCTAAACCGGGTATGAATGGGGGAATGGGAAGGTACGGACGTTCCAGGGATGGATATACAGCGCAGGCACTCACTCGTCAATCACTTTTTGCGTGTGGCGCTGTTTGGCCAGGGCGTACCAGGCGGGTCGCCACAAAGAAAGCAGTCCCCAGGTGGACGGTGACCTAGCGAATGAATATCCGGCGATGTTGTGGGCAGTCTAGCACTGGCCCATGCGGGGTACTGGTGTGCGCTTGGGCACGGGCCGGCTGCGTGGCGGAGCGCAGCGCCGCCAGCAGGCTCCGACCGACGGGGACCCGCGTCAGCGGGGAGAGCGTCGTGGTCAACTTTGCAGGGGCATGAGAAGGGCCTCGGTTGAGAGCGGCATTGGCCCAGTCACCACCTTCTCAAAAGCACCTACACCCTCACGAACGCAGGCGTGGCAGCGTCCGCCGATTCCGCGCCCGACCGGCGACAGGCTCCCGGCAGACAAGTTGGCCGCTACTCGTCAGGCTCAAGCGCATGCCACGTTCGTCCGCGCACACGCTCTAGATCTGCGCTCGCCCACCCCATCACCTGGCGCAGAAATGTACCTGACAACAGAACGCTGAGTTGCTCGCGCAGCTTGGCCGTGGTCACGTCCGACGAGGTCAGATCTTTGTCCTCGCTCACCAGATAGTCGACCCGCGCGTTGATGGCCGCCAAGGCCACCGGCACGTCAGTTGGGTCACGTACCAAGTCGAGATGTTGTTCGACCTCTGCGTCACTTGGATCTGGCGCTTCCTCGAAGTCCAACCGGCTTAGAAACGCCTCAAACTGCGTCAGCTCATTAGCGAAACGGGTCGACACAGTCCGGCGCACTTGCTCGATCACGAACGGTGTCAGAACGAGTATGAAATCGCCGCGGAGGCCATGTTGGAGCACCTCGTACGGCCACCGCGGCCACAGGATGCCCGCACAGAGCACATTGGCATCGACCATGACCCGCAAACTAGCGCTGGGTGCCTGCATTTCGATAGCGTTCCGCATAGACCTGGCGCTGGGCGGCTTCAACGTCTTCGGCGAGTGCGGCCTCGATCAGGCCTTGCTGCTCGGCCCTTGCCCCGAGCGCCCGCACCAGTTGGCGGTGGGCAGCCGAGGCCCGCAGGCGCATGAGGGCCTCATACTCGGGATAAGGCACCATCGCGGCCACGCGATACCCATCGCGCTCGACGATCAAATGCTGGTTGTCCTGAGCAACCCGCCGCAAGACTTTGCCAGACGACCGCTGCAATTCCGAAGCCGTGACGATGTGCGGTTTATCCATTTCCAATCAACCTCACTTGACGCTTACCTGTATCACTATGTATCGCTACATAAGAGATTATAACGTAGGGGTGCGATGACGTCAAGGATGCTTGTCAATCTCCGTCAGGCGGCTCTCAAGTGGCGACGAATTCATTGCAAAATTGGGCTCCACCCCTGCCGGCGCAGGCGGAAAGTCCTGATCTCAAACTGACGGAAGCTGACGCTCCCCCGCCCCGCCGCGCACGGCCGGTCGCCAGCCACCGCTACGAGCAGGTCGGTCTGCTGCGCGGCGCGCACGGGCAGGCCTCGGTGGTCAGCGTGCAGCGCCTAGCAGTGCGCCGGGCCTCGTACACCCGCACGATCACGTCACCTGCGTCATCGTCGACCGGCTTGACCGTTTCGAGGCTGCCGTTCGCGAGGGCGACCTCCCGCGCGGCCGGGGAAAAGCCCGGATGACTGCGCCAGAGGGCATGAATTGGCGTATGATGAAGCCACACAGGACACGCGACACCTATGGCCGACACACTGACCATCTCTATCACTCTGCCCCGCGAAATCGTCGCGTTGCTAGGCGCACCGTCGCAGGCCAGTGAGACCGCGCGCGAATATGTAATCCTGGGGCTGTTTCAGGACGCGCGCATTTCCGGCGGCAAGGCGGCCCAACTGCTTGGCCTAACCCGCAGCGGCTTTCTGGCGCTGATGACGCGCAAAGGCATTCCGCAGATTCGCCTGGAACCCGAAGCGTGGGATGCGGAAGCGGACCGCATCCGCGCCAGTCAATAATTCAACCGCTAGAGTGCCATGCCGCCAGCCATCGCGAACACCAGCCATCAATTGGCTTTGGCGACGATCGGGCAGTTGGCGATGTTCCACGCCTCTTTCGACGTAATCCGCCTGCCTTTCGGGCCGAAGTCGTAAACGAAGATGCCCGTCAACTACACCAACTGCAAGGGACAAACCTACAGCCTTTGCCAGGGGACGGCTAAGACCGGCAAGCCATGCTTCTTCTTCGCGCGGGAACCGCGAGGCGCGCCGGTGGACGCCCTGCCGGCGGGGTACCACATCGCGGAGAGCGCCAACGGCGTGGTGTCGCTCGTCAAG
>JBBRZY010000011.1:0-17486 GCA_038252885.1 Anaerolineales bacterium
CGCCAGCCGCGCCGGCTGTGCAGCGCACCCCGGAGCCGGCGCTCATTGATCCCGAGCCGCTGGAGCCAGAAGCGTCGGAAGCATTGCCGACCGCGCCAACTGTGAGCGCCACCCTGCCCCCGGTCGCGCTGCCGGTGGCCCCGCCGCAAGCTGCGCCCGCCGTCCAGCGGTCGCCCGAGCCAACGCACATTGCGCCGCCAGCCGTCGTACCGACCAAAGCGAGCGCCGCCCCACGGGTCGCGCCACCCGCCGCCGAGACCGCGCCGACCGCGCCAATCGTTCATCCCGAAAATGCTGAGGCAGGTCGCCCACCAGAGCCAGTTGCGCCCCCCACTGCGCCGCCGGTGGTCCAGCGGTCGGCCGCGCCCGTGCCGCCCGCCGCGCCAGTCGTGCAACGCACTCCCGCGCCGACGAAGAGCGCACCACCGGCCGCCGCGCCGAATGTGCAGCGCGCACCCGAGCCTACGTCGGTGACGGCGCCGGTCGTGCCGGCCGAGATTTCGGCCGCGCCGATTCACCCCGATAGTGCTGGGGCAGAGCGTGCGCCGGAGCCGCCGCCCGCCGCGCTGCCGACTATGGCCTCTAGCTTGCCGCCGGTCGCACCACCGGTTGTCCAACGGTCGCCGGAGCTTGCGCCGGCCGCGCCATCGGTCGTGCCAGCCACGCCTGAGCCCCCTGTCCTTAGCGCGCCCGCGCCGGCCGCGCCCCGTGCGCCAGCAGTCGCCCCGGATGTAGTTCAGCGCACGCCGGACGCTGCGCCGAGTAACCCGCCGCCGGCGCTCGCGCCACCGCCCGCCGCGCCTGAGGGTATTCAGCGGTCGCCCGAAACTGCCCCGCCGCCGGCCGCGCCCACGCTCGATTCGGTCTTGGCGCAGGCGCAGACCAGCGCGCAATTGGGCCGCCTGGGCCGCGAGCCGGCCGCCAACAGCGCGCGCGCCGAGGCCGGCCTGACCCAGCCTATGCCGCTCGTCAGCCGCGCACCCCAGGCCGGCGCGCCCGGCAGCACGCCGGTCTTGCCGCAGGCCCGCCTACAGCGCGAGGTGGAGGACGATCTGCCGCCCGCGCCGACCGCACCCGCGATCGCCCCGGCCAGCAGCCACCCCGAGAGGACTGGGGCAGGTCAATCACCACAGGCGGCCGCGCCGGCGGTGGTGGTGACCAGCGCGCCGCCCACTGCGCCAGCAGCCATACAGCGCGCGCCCGAACCGGCGCCGGCGCCACTACGGCCGCCCGCGCCGCAAGGCTCACCCAATTTGTTTACCGAGCGGCCACTCTTCAGCAGCCAACCCGAAGCGCCGCGCCCGGCCCGCGCGCCCAGCCGGCCCCCGGCCCCCCGGCCGGCGCAGGACCTGCCGCTGGTGCAGCGGCTGCCCGCGCCGCCCACCCAGGCCCAGAGCAGCGGCGACCAGCCCACCAAAACGGTGGAATACAGTTCCAAGCCCGAGACGCCGGCCGACACCGGCGAAGCGGAAAAGGTCGAGCTCGATTTAGAAAAATTAGCGCGCGACGTGCTGCCCTTTGTCAAGCGCATGATGTTGGTAGAACGTGAGCGCCGCCCGCGGCGCTAGGCGACACGGAGGTACACATGGGATTAGAAGCCATTACCACCCGCCGGCTGACTCTGTTGATGGCCGGCACCACGCCTGAGAAGGCGAAGATTTACAACCTGGAAATTTGGAACCCGTTGTTCGATCACATTGAGTGCTCGTTCAACCCGTCGTCCATCCGCTACACCGCATCGCCGCAGTACTACCAGGTGAAGAACAACGACTCACCCAGCGGCTATCGGATGTACTACACCGGCAACGTCGCCAGCACGCTGACCATGGATTTGCTGTTCGACACCACCACCAGCGGCGATAGCGTGCAGGAGAAGTACATCGACTTCCTGGTGGAACTCACCCGGCCGGAAGAAGACTCCGACCCGCCCCAGCCGCCGCAGTGCAAGTTCGAGTGGGGCGACTTCACCGACAGCGACTTCCTGTCGTTCAAGGCCGTGGTCTCCAACCTGCAGGTTAACTACACCTACTTCCTGGCCAACGGCACGCCCATCCGGGCGGATGTGGACATTACTTTCAAAGAGCCGGATGACGTCACCGGCGGCACCAACCCCACCTCGCGCTCCGAGGCCCGCAAGGTCTGGACCGTGGTGCAGGGCCAAACGCTCGACTGGATTGCCTTTAAAGAGTACGGTGACGCCTCGGCCTGGCGGCACATCGCGCGCGCCAACAACCTGTTGAACCCGCGCGCTCTGCGGCCCGGCACGGTGCTGCGGCTGCCCCCGCTGCCCTAAGGGCGCGGTGGTGGCAAACTGGCTGCAAGGGTTGCAGCCGGCTGGTGGTTGATCGTTTCATTTGACTGAGGAGCTGGCATGCCCGCTGAGTTACGCGCCGAGCTAGTCATTAAGCTCAACGGCCGAAAGCAGACTGATATGCTCGACGACATCATTGAAGTCGTCGTGGATAGCAATCTGCATCTGCCGTCTATGGCGACGATCGAGCTGTACGACAACACCATGGAGTGGCTCGACGAGACGAACATCGCCATCGGCAAGCCGGTCGAGTTGACGTTCGAGGCCCAGGAGCGCGACGAGAAGACCGAGGGCGTGGCGCGCATCCTGTTCAAGGGCGAGGTGACCGCGCTGGAGCCGATCTTCAAGCCCAGCGGGCAGGTCAGCCTGCTCATTCGCTGCTACGACCAGACCCACCGGCTGCACCTGGGCAAGCGCACGCGCACGTTCTTGGAGAAAACCGACGGCGACATCGCCAAGGACGTCGCCAGCGACTCGGGCCTAAGCCCGGATGTGGACGCGACGCCCACCAAGATCCCGTATGTGCTCCAGCACAATCAGACCAATATGGAGTTTCTGCTGGAGCGCGCCAAGCGCATCGGCTACTGGGTGTATGCCAGCGAGGGCAAGCTGCACTTCAAGAAGCCCGACGCCACCTTCCCGGCCGGCACCAAGCTCGAGTACGGCCAAGAGTTGATCGAGTTCCGCCCGCGCATGTCGGCCGTCGGGCAGCCGGGCAAGGCCATTGTCACCGGCTGGGACATCAAGACCAAGAAGCTGATCGAGTCGAAGGTGGCCGCCGCCAGCGCCGTCAAAATGGCGAAGGTCGGCCTGGCCACCTCGCCGGCCGCACTGGCCAAAAGCGGCTTCAAGGTCAGCGACGCCGAAATCCACATCGTGCATCAGGCGCTGGTCGACGCCAAAGACGCCTCGGCCATTGCTACCGGCGCGTTGGAAGACATCGCCAGCGAAGCCTGGCACGCCGAGGGCGAGTGCTTCGGCGAAACGCGGATGCAGGCCGGCACCTGGGTCACCATCACCGGCTGCGGCTCGCGCTTCAGCGGCAAGTATTTGATCACCGCGGCCACGCACGTCTATCGCTCGGGCGTCTACCGCACACGCTTTGTGGCCAGCGGCCACCTGCCCTACACCCTGAGCAGCCTGGTGGGCGGCGGCTCGGCCGGCACCATTGACGTGGCCGCCAGCGCCATGCCGGGCGTGACCATCGGCGTGGTCACCAACACCAAAGACAAAGACGGCCTCAGCCGGGTCAAGGTCAAGTTCCCCTGGCTGCCCAAGTTCAAGGGGGCCGAGATCGAGAGCAGTTGGGCGCGCCTGTCGGCCCCCATGGCCGGCAAAGAGCGCGGTTTCATGTTCATGCCGGCGGTCAACGACGAGGTGCTGGTGGCCTTCGAGAACGGTGACCCGAGCACGCCCTACATTCTGGGCGGCCTGTGGAACGGCAAAGACAAATCGCCGTTGACGGCCGACGAGGCCAGCAAGGACGGCAAGACCGCCAAGCACATCATCAAGACCGGCTCGGGCCACGTGATTATTCTGGACGACAGCGCCAACAAAGAGTCGATCTCGATCACCGACAAGACCACCAAGAACATGATCATCATCAGCTCCAAGGACAACACCATCACGATCAAGTCTGACAAGGACATCGTGCTGGAGGCCAAGGGGCAGATTAGCATGAAGGCCGGCAAAGACATCTTGTTCGACGGCCTGAACGTTAAGTTCGCGGCCAAGGCCAAGTATGTGGTGGAAGCCAAGGGCGGGCTGTTCTTTGCCACCCCCTCGACCGCCAAGATCGAGGCCACCAAGGTGGAAGTGCTGGGCAAGGCCGGTGTGGCGCTCAAGACGGCCGGCATGGGTATCGTGGATATTTCGCCGGCCAAGACCACCATTAACAATGGCGGCCTGGAGGTGATGTAATGCCGGGATTGCTGCTGACCATGAGCGCCGTGGTGCTGTGTGCGCACGGCGGCAAATGCAATTTCGCTGCGCCCAACCCGCGCGTCAAGATTATGGGCACCCCGGTGCCCATGAGCGCCCCGCCGGTGCTCATCGCGGGCTGCGCCTTCCCGCCCCCGCCGGTGGCCAACGGGCCGTGCGTCTCCGCCCCGTGGATTCCGCCGACCCATACCATCCGGGTCAAGAGCATGGGCATGGGGCTGGTGTGCGCCACCTCGCAGGCCATTGCCGTGCCGACCGGCACCCCGGTACAGATTGCGTTTCCGGGTCAAGTGCGCGTCAAAGGGATGTAGCCGATGATGGACGACGATATTCGTAATCGAGAGTTTCTGGGGCGCGGGCTGGCCTTTCCGCTGCAGTTCAACCCGCGCGGCGAGATCGCGCTGGCGAATGGCGAGCGTGACATCGAGCAGGCCATCCACCTGATCCTCAGCACCGTGCCGGGCGAGCGGCCCATGCGGCCCGGCTTTGGCTGCCGCGCCTGGGAGCTGGTGTTCGCGCCCATTTCGTCGGCCACCGTCAGCCTGATGGGCGGCTACGTGCGCGAGGCGCTGAGCTTCTGGGAGCCGCGGATTGAGATTGACAAGGTGGAATGCTACCGCGACCCAGCCCGCGACAGCGGCCTGCTGGTCCACATTCACTACACTATCAAGGCCACCCACGACCCGCGCAGCATCGTGTATCCCTTCTTTATTATTGACGAGCCGGCGGTACCCTAGGCCGGCGCGGCGGGGTGGATGAGGAGACTGCGGTATGCCTTTGCCTGAACCGATTTTGGACGACTTGCGCTTTCAGCGCGACCTGGTGGACGAGGCGCGCCGGCGCATCATTCGGTATTGTCCCGAGTGGACCGACTATAACGTCAGCGATCCGGGCATCACCCTGATTGAGTTGTTCGCCTGGATGACGGAAATGATCGTCTACCGGCTCAATCTGGTGCCCGAGAAGAACCACATCAAGTTTATGGAATTGCTGGGGGTGCAGCTCCAGCCGGCCAACAGCGCCCGCGGCGAGCTTACCTTCCGGCTGTCGGCCCCCTTCCCGATCACGATCGATGACGACACCACGGCCGTTGTGCCGCTGGGCACCGAAGTCGCCACGCGCGCCACCGACGAGTCGGTTGAGGTGATCTTCACCACCGACGAGAAGCTTGAGATCCTGCCGCCCAAGCTGACCCAGGTGCGCTCGCCGGAAGATTTCAACAAGAACTTCCTGCCGCGCATGCAGGCCGGGGTGGAGATCTTCTACGCCTTCGCGCGCCCGCGCCCGCGCCTGGGCGACACCTTCTACCTGGGCTTCGACAACGACGGCCACCTGGCCGGCCACGTGCTGCGCCTGGATTTTGAGAACGAAGAGACCCAGGCCACCGGCGTGCGCCGCACCAACCCGCCGCTGGTGTGGGAAATTTCGTCGGGCGATAACCGCTGGGAGGAAGTGACGCCCAGCACCTTCCGCGAAGAGCAAGACACCACCGGCGGCCTGAACAACGCCACCGGCACCATGATCTTCTATCTGCCGCTGACGGCCGCGCCCAACACGGTGCAAGGCCGCAGCGCCTACTGGCTGCGCTGCCGGCTTGAGCAGCGCCGCCGCGACCAGCCAATGTATAGCCAGTCGCCGCGCATCCGCAATATCACCGCCTACTCGCTGGGGGCCACCACCCGCGCCACCCACGCCGTGGTAGTCAAAGACGAGTTCGTCGGCACCAGCGACGGCGAGCCGGGCCAAATCTTCCGCTTGCAGCAGGCGCCGGTGCTGGCCCCGCGCCCCGGCGAAACAGTGACGGTGGAAGAGAAGCGCGACGGCGAACTGGTGCCGATTGAGTGGACGCTGGTGCGAGACTTCTCAAACTCCGACCGCTACGATCGCCACTTCACGCTCGACACCGCCACCGGCGAGATCGCCTTTGGCCCGGCCGTGCGCCAGCCCGACGGCTCGGTGCGCCAGTATGGCCGCACGCCCGAGGCGGGCCGGCAGATCATGTTCACCCAATACCGCCACGGCGGCGGCGTGGCCGGCAACGTGCCGGCCGGGCGCATCCAGATGCTCAAGTCGGCCGTGCCCTACATTGACAGCGTGACCAACCTGCGCCGGGCCGAAGGCGGCCGCGACCAGGAGACGCTGGACGAGGCCAAGCTGCGCGCTCGCCGCGAAGTGCGCGCCCAGCAGCGGGCCGTGACCGCCGATGACTACGAAGTGCTCGCCAAGGGCACCAGCCGCGCCGTGGCGCGCGTGAAGTGCCTGACCCCCAGCAAGGCCGCCGCCGACGGCGCGGTGGCCAACCTGCCCCCCGGCATGTTGGAACTGCTGGTGGTGCCGGCCGTATTCGACGCCCTGCGCAACGGCGACGCGACCAAACTGGCGCTGGATGACCACATGAGCAAGGCCATCGAAGCCCACCTGGAGCCTTACCGGCTGCTGACCACCACCGTGCGCGTGCGCGAGCCACGTTACATCGGCATCCGCGCCTACGCCGAGATCGTGGTCACTGAATTTGCCGACCCGGAAACCGTGCGCGCCGCCGTGCGCGAGCGGCTGCGGCTGTTTATTGCGCCGCTCGATCTTGCCCAGCCCAACGAGCCCAAGGAAGAACTGCTCGGCTCGCACTGGGAAGGCTGGCCCTTCGGCCGCAGCCTGTTCATCGCCGAGATCTTCTCGCTGGTGCAGCGCGTGCCGGGCGTGAAGCACGTGCTCGATGTGCGCCTGAGCCAGCGGGCCGTCAACCCACGCGGTGAGGCCCAGCCGCGCGGCGACAACCTGGCGCTGACCGTGGTCGAACCGCTGACCGAGGCCGGCGCCGAGTTAGAGCGCATCGAGCCGCCGCTGCTGGCGGTCGACTCGCGCCGGCTGGATATCCCGGCCGACACGCTGCTCTGCTCGCTGGAGCACGAAATCCGGCTGGTCGAGCTATGACGGTTAAGGATCAGGTTTCGGCCCTCTCGGCCAACATCTCGGGCGTGCGGCTCGACGCCTCGCTGGTGCCGGTGACGCCGGGGCCGGGGTCGCCGCGCGGCCTGCCGCCGGTGCCGCTATTGGTGTCACACGTGGCCAGCCACAACCGGCGCTACCCGGGCGAGAGCGTCACCCTGTTCACGCGGGTCGAAGCCCTGCTGGCGGGCATGGGCTTCTCGGCGCAAATCAGCGTGCCGGCCGGGCTGCGCATGGGCGACTACCGCGCCTCCGACAGCCACGGCGACAATGCGCCCGACCTGGTCGTGGCGAACGACGAGCGGTACTTGCGCTGGAACGTGGCGCGCCGCGTGGCGGTGGGCGAAGTGTTTGAGTACGAGCTCGACGCCGTGGTGCCGCCCACGCTGACCGACCTGACCCTGGAGAGCGAGGCGATTGTCTCGCCGGCCAACACGGACGCCGACGCCGTGATCGAGAGTGTGGAGATTTTTGTCCCGGCCAAGGGCAGCTACTTGCAGCACATGCCGCGCGTCTATCAGGAGCAGGACGAGCTGATGGGCCGGTTCGTGATGCTGTTCGAGAGCTTCTGGCGGCCGATCGAAGCGCAGATTGACAACCTGCCCTATTACTTCGACCCGGAGTTCACGCCCACCGCGCTGCTGCCCTGGCTGGCCACCTGGGTCGACCTGACGCTCGACGAGCGCTGGCCCGAAGAGAAGCGCCGCCGCCTGCTCAGCTCGGCCGTGGCGCTCTACCGCAAGCGCGGCACCCGGCGCGGCCTGCAAGAGTATTTGGAGATTTACACCGGCGCGAACGTGCAGATTTCGGAGCACGGGGCCAACAACTTCCGCCTGGGCAGCGACAGCCGCCTGGGCCTGGGCGTGGCGCTGGGCACGCTGAACATGCCGCACACCTTTACGGTGACGGCCTTCTTGCCAAAGCTCGACACCGCCGGCCTGCCAGCGGCCGAGCAGACGCGCCTGGAAGCCGACCGCCGCCGGATGATTGAAACCATTATCGAGGCCGAGAAGCCGGCCCACACCAGCTACAACCTGCGGCTGGAAACTATTTAGCGCCGTGAGGACGTCATCGTGACCGAAAAAGACAGCTTGCCCGCTCTCCCTACGCGTCGGATCAAGGCCATGGACGGCATGGCGGTCACGGCTGATGTGTGGGAAGAAGCCCACGCCTATCACTATCAGAACCAGACCCTGCACGCGCGCTACGGCCACGGCGCGGGCGTGCTCGGCGGGTTGGAGGTCGTCGCCAGCGACCCGGCCGACACCGCCGTCTACATTCGCCCCGGCGTCGCCATCGACGCCACCGGCCAGCTCATCGCGCTGGCCGAGGGCCTCAGCTACGACATCGCCGGCGCGGCCGAGGGCCTGGTGTACATTCTGCTCACCTATAGCCAGAGCCTGCCGCGCCCGGCCGCCGGCCAAATGGCCGAGGGCGCGCCGATGTTTGTGCACGACGAGTTCGGGCTAGAGACGGTCACCGCGCTGCCCAAAGGCCCGCACGTCGAGCTGGCGCGGCTGCGCCGGTCGAAGCGCGGCGCCACCGTCACCACCGCCAAGCAGGCCGCCGCCCCCGCCGCCGACGAGATCGATCTGCGCTTCCGCCGCCAGGCCGGCATAACCTTTACGGCCCCAGCCGGCCTCGCGCTGGTGCAGGTGGGCGGCAAGTCTGACAAGCACGTGCGCGGCGTGGCGGCCCTGGCCGCGGCCCAGCGCGCGGCCGGCCACCCCACCTGGGCCGACGACGCCGTGCCGCTCAACCAGGCGCTCAGCGCCTACACGCTGGTCTATGTGGTGGCCCACAATAGCTTCACCCTCAGCGCCGCCGAGATGAACGCGCTCTACGCCTACATTCAAGGCGGGGGCACGGTGCTGGCCGAAAGCTGCCGCCGCGACGGCCCGGCCGCCACCGCCGCCGAGGGCGCGCTGACCGACCTGTTCTCATCGCTCGGCCTGCGGCTCGAAGACCTGCCGGCCGGGCACGATCTGCTGACCACCCCGGCGCTGTTCGCCAATCCGCCGGCCGGCTTCGAGACCGACAGCGCGGCCGCGGTGCGCGTGGGACCGGGCCTGATCTACAGCACCGCCGACTATGGCTGCCTGTGGCAGGGCGAGCGCCGCAGCGGCGCGGCCGGCCGCGAGGCCATTCGCTCGGCGCACGAGTTCGGCGGCAACCTGCTGGCCTGGGCCGAGGCGCGCCGCCAGAAAGCGTAAAGTTCGGACACGCGCGTGACCAATTACGACGACGTCCCGTACCCCAACTTATCGCACGTTCAAACCCACCCAGACAGCCTGGCGACTTTGGCGACCCTGTTGGGGCTGACCCCCCCGCCGGTTGACCACTGCCGCGTGCTCGAAATCGGCTGCGCGGCCGGCGGCAATTTGCTGCCCATGGCCTACAGCCTGCCCCACAGCCAGTTCACCGGCATTGATTACTCCGCCCGCCAGATTGAGGCCGGCCAGACCGCGCTGGCGGCCGTGGGCTTCGACAACGTGCGGCTGCTGCACCTCGACCTGCTCGACGTCACGCCGGAGTTCGGCGAGTTCGATTACATCATCGCGCACGGCGTGTACTCGTGGGTGCCGGCGGCGGTGCGCGAGCGGCTGCTGGGCGTGTGCCAAGAGAACCTGTCGCCCAATGGTGTGGCCTACGTCAGCTATAACGTCTACCCCGGCTGGCACATGCTCAACAGCCTGCGCGACATGATGCTGTATCACACGCGCGAGATCGAAGCGCCACTGGAGCGCGCCGCCCAGGCCCGCACCATCTTGCAGTTCATGGCCGACTCGGTGCCGGCCGACAGCATGGGCCGCGCCTCGCTGCTCAACGCCTTCAGCAAGTTTCTGCTGCAGGAGACCGAGCGCATCGGCCCCAAGTCGGACGCTTTCCTGCTGCATGACGAGCTGGAGGAGTTCAACCAGCCGCTGTACTTTCACGAGTTCATGGCGCACGCCGAGCAGCACGCGCTCCAGTTTGTGTCCGAGTTGGACTTCCGCAGCGCCCTGCCCAACTTCTACCCCAAGGGCGTCACCGAGGCGCTGCTCAAGACGGTCCGCAATGTGGTCGAGTTGGAGCAGTACCTCGACTTCCTGCGTAACCGCACCTTCCGGCAGACGCTGCTGTGCCACGCCGGGCTGACCGTCAACCGCACCATCAAGCCCGAGAGCCTGCGGCCGTTTCACCTGGCCTCGCGCGCCGTGCCCGACGCGGCCGAGCCCGACATTCAGTCGCGCGCGGTCGAGAAGTTCAAGACCATTGACGGGGCCGCGCTGTCGATTGACCACCCGGTGAGCAAGGCCGCCATGATCCACCTGGCGTTGCAGTGGCCGCGCACGGTGGCGTTTGAAGCGCTGCTGCCCGCCGCCGAGGCGCGCCTGCACAGCGGCAACGGCAGCCACCCGGCCGAGCGCCCGGCCAACGCGCCGGACGACGCCTACGTGCTTAGTACCAATTTGCTCAAAGCCTTCGTCTACAGCGACAACCTGGTGGAAGCCCACATCTACCCCCCGGCCTTCGTGGTAGAGGTCAGCGAGCGGCCCGCCGCCAGCCCGTGGGCCCGCCAAATTGCCGGAATTGAGCCAAAAGTGACCAATTTGCGCCATGAGCGGGTCGAGTTGGACCCCCTTAACCAGTACCTATTACCCTTTGTGGACGGCACCCGGACCTTCGACCAATTGTTAGAACTGCTATTGGCAGGTCCCGTAGCATCCGGTAAACTGGTAGCACAGCAAAATGACCAATCTCTGACCGACCCGGCCGCGATCCGGGCCATGCTCGCCCATGAGCTAATGGAAAATTTGCGCTGGCTGGGCCGCGCCGCGCTGCTGGTGGCCTGAGGGACGTATGAGCGACGATAACGTCATTGAAGTAACCGACCGCGAGGGGTGGAAGCGTACTTTTCCGCTCACCAAGTCCATCATCTATGTGGGCAGCGACGCGCGCAACGACATCGTGTTAGAGGCCGCACGCGGCGGCGGCGTGTCACGCCGCCACTTGCAGCTCATCTCGGTCACTGGCGGCAGCGGCTACCGCGCCATCAACATGGGCGACACCGACGTCAAGTACGGCCAGCAGAGCGAGAGCGCGTTGGCCCCGCACGCGTTTGTCGAGCTCAACCCGGGCGAGAAGATCAAGGTGGGCGAGTTCGTGCTCAGCTTTCAGGGCGACATGCCCCAGAGCTATCAGAGCGACGGTGAGATGTCCACGGCCGGCGACAAGCGCTCCAAGTCGATCGGCCTGCGGCTGAACATGCCCAACAACCAACTCGGGCTCGACCACCCGATTGACGGCACGGTCACCGTGCGCAACTGGGGCATCAAGACCGGCGTGCAGTTCAAGCTCGAAGTGGACGGCCTCGACCCGGCCTGCCTAGAGATCGGCCCCGGCCCGCTGCTGTTCCCGAACGCCGAAAAAGAAGTCGCCTTCCGCGTGCATCACCCGCGCGCGCCCAAACCACCGGCCGGCGACTACCGGCTGCGCATTCGCGCCAGCGCCCCCGCCGCTTACCCCGGCGAGAGCGCCATTGTGACGCAGGTGATCCAGGTGCTGCCGTACTACAGTCACAAAGTGCGGCTGACCAACCTGTAACCAGAGGATTTCGAGGACACTCTCTCATGGCGCCTCTGTTCCCGCCCTTCCACCGGAGCCCGGCCACCCGCTTGCTGGTGGGTCTGGTGGCCCTCGCCCTGGCGCTGCCGTGGCCACTGGCCGCTCGCGCGCAGGACGCCGGCCCGTCGGTGGTCATCACCGGCGTGGAAAGCGGCAACTTCCCGACCGTCACCGCCTACCTGACTGTCAGCGGGGCCAACGGCCTGCCGCTGGTCGGCCTGACCGCCGACAACTTCACCGTCACCGAGAGCGGCCGCCCGGTCTCCGCCCGCACTATTACCCTCAGCAGCGACACCAGCCAGCAGTTGAACCTGGTGCTGGCGGTGGATATCAGCGTGAACCAGGGCGACCTGACTAACATCCAGACCGCCGCGATTGACTTCGTCAACTCGCTCGGCCCCACCGACCAGGTGGCGCTGATCAGCTACAACGACGAAGTGGCCGTGGCCGTGCCCTTCACCAGCGACCACACCCAACTGGTGACGGCCCTGCAAAGCCTGTCGGCCGGCGGCAATGGCACGGCCTTCAACGCCGCGCTAGAGCAGAGTGTGAACCTGCTGGCCGCGCTGCCGGCCGGGCGCAAGGCCGTCATCGCCTTCACCAACAGCGGCGACACCACCGACAACGTCTCGCCTGAGCCCATTCTGGCGGCGGCCCAGGCGGCCCAGGCGCGCATCTACCCCATGGCCTTCGGCCCCAACTTCAATCAAGAATTGATGGCAAATTGGGCGCGCTTCTCGGGCGGGCAGACCTACGACCTCAACACCTCGGCCGAAATCCGCCCTAACCTGCTGACGCTCGGCGTGCTGATGCGCCAGAGCTACGCCCTCAGCTTCCAGAGCGGGTTGGTAGCCGACGACCAGCCCCACCCGCTGGCGATCACGCTCAACTTCCAAGACACGACCGCCACCGCCGAGAGCACCTTCACCGGCGTGCCGGGCGAGGTGGTGGTTGAAGGCCCCGGCATCTCCAACGGCCAAACCGTGCGCGGCATGGTCTTCCTGGTGGCCGATGTGCAGGCCCCGGCCGCCATCGACACGGTGAGCTTCTTGCTCGACGACCAGCCGCTGGCCGAGCTCACCCAGCCGCCCTATCGCTTCGATTGGGACAGCACTTCGGCCGAGCCCGGCACCCACACGCTCACCGTGCAGGCCAAAGACGTGGCCGGCAACGTCGGCACTCGGCAGGTGACGGTCAACGTCGTGCTGCCGCCGCAGGTGGTTGTCACTGCCACGCCAATGCCCACGGCCGTCGTGTCCACCGGCCCCAGCCAGGTCACCGCCTTCGCCCAGACCGCGCTGCGCGTGCTCGGCCAAATCCTGGCCGGCACGGCCATCCTGGTCGCCCTGATCATCGCCTTTGTGCTGTGGGTGCGCACGCTGCGCACCCAGCGCCAGGTGCAGATCAAGACCTGCCAGGTGGAGCTGATTAACCAGAGCAATGCGCGCAGCCGCTTCGAGCTGCGGGCCGAAGACCCCAGCAACACGCTCAAGTTCCAGTTTGCGCTGCACGCCGCCAGCCTGGCCGCCCGGCCCGACAACGCGCCCGGCTCGGCCCGCGCGGCTGGCGCGGCCCCCCGCCCTGGCACGGCCGCCGCCGCCCAAAACGAGGAGCAGAAGAAGCTCTCGGCCAAAGCCGCCATTGATGCGGGCGTGGCCAAGGGCCAAAAGGGCCTGAGCGTCATGGAGAACATCACGGCCTGGTTTGTGAACGTGAGCTATCTGATGCCCGGCAGCGGCGGCCGCAAGCTGCGCGGCCAGGTGAGCCAGGCCCGCTCGGCGCAATACGACGCCTACGAAGGGCTAGAAATGCCCGGCCGCGTAGAGCGCGTGGTGAAGGCCGCCGCCCCGCCGAATGTGGGCGGCTCGTCGGGCACCACGCTGGGCGGGTACGCCTCCGCGCCGGTTGGCACCGCCACGGCCGGCAGCCTGGCCGCCGGCAGCACGACCGCCCACTACACCGACGCGCCCACCACGCTGGCCCAGGTCGGCGCGGCCCGGCCGGGTTGGTCGGTCACACCGTCCATTGAGCCGGGTCAGAGCCTGGTGGTCCAACTGCTCGTCAGCCCGGTCCGCGCGCCGCGCACACAGCACTACGCCTTCCGGGTGCTCTCGCGCACAGCCGAAGACGAAGGCGCCGCGCCCGTAATCGAGCACGGCACGATCGCACTCAAGGGCGTTGGCGCGGGGCGGCGCCTCTTGTCGACCGTCCTATTCCTGTTGTCGCTGGCGCTGCTCGGGCTGCTGGCCTGGTATTTGGCGTTGAACTTTGGATTGTTGGGTGCCTAAGATGCGCGTGAAGGGCTGCTGACGATGGCTAACGACCAGCTTGAGGTCATCGCTCCCAACGGTGAAATTAAGTTCTTCGACCTAAATCCGGGGCGCGGCATCACCAACATTGGCCGCCACCCCGAGAACGACCTGGTCATTGACAGCACCGACGTGGCCTTGTTCCACGCTGTGCTCGACCACCGCCAGCGGCCCTACCAACTGGTCGTCGTCTCGCAAGAGTCCGAGACTGTGATCGAGGGCCAGCGCGTGCAGCCCAACGTGCCGCACGTGCTGCAAACCTGGGACACCATCCAGCTTAACGGCCACTCCATCATCCTGATCGAGGGCGACGGCGGCATGTCGTCGGGCGGGCGAGGCTACGCGCGCGCCGACGCGGCCGCGCCCACGCTGGCGCTGGCCGCCACCGCGGCGGCGGCAGCCACGGTGGCCGGCGCTGCGGCCGCTACGCCGGCCCCGACCAGCGCCACCGGCCTGGTGTACCCGCGCCTGGCGACCCCGCCGGCCGAGCGCGCCGACGAGTTTGTCGTCACCGAGATCACCGAGCGCGAGTGGATGATCGACGTGGAGGGCATCGCCAACACCCAGCTCACCGTCGCCAACGGCGGCGACCTGGTGGCCACCTTTCAGGTCCATGTAGACGGGGTTGACCCCGCCTGGGTGACGGTTGAGCCGGTGTCGGTCAACTTGTTCGAGGGCGAGCGCGCTACCTTCAGCATTTCGATCACGCCGCCGCGCGCGCCCACCAGCCGCGCCGGCACCTACTACCTGTCGCTCATCACCGCCTCGCCCGACTACCCCACCAAGTCGAGCGCCCACACCTGCACGCTGGCCCTCAACCCCTACTACGACTACTCGCTGAGCGATCTTTCGCCCAAGCAGCAGAGCGTGACCTTTAACCACCAGACCGCCCGCACCGCCCTGGCGCTGGCCAACCGCGGCAACAGCGACTGCACCTACCGCCTGGACGCTGAAGACGACGAACGCGGCTGCCATTTTGATTTTCAGGTGCCGGGCGACGAGGGCGCGCTGCTGGGCCACGCCGAAGTGCGCCTGGCGCCCGACACCGCCATCACCGTGCCGCTGCGCGCCACGCCCAACAAGCGCCGCTTCTTTGGCGTGGGCAAGCACCACTATCTCTACACCATCACCGCCACGCCGCTGGCCGGGGCGCAGTCGCCGCGCGCCCGCCAGGGCCAGCTTTCGGCCGCGCCGCTGGTGGGGCCGTGGCTCATCATCCTGGCCGTCGTGCTGCTGGCCCTGCTGTTCGCCTGGATCTTCCGGCCGCACATCAACTACTTCGGCACCGACCCCAACCTGCTGCGCGAAGACGGCACCCTGCAGCGCACCGCCGGCGAGACGGTGGTGCTCAACTGGAGCGCCAGCCCGTGGACCCGCCTGACGGTCGAAAGCACCCTGGCGCAAGACCCCGACGCGGGCGCGGTGCCGGGCGGCCAGGGCACCAAAACTTTCGCGCCGATTGACGATGTCAACTACACCTTGCGCGGCGAGAACCTGCTGACCTCGCTCTTCCCGAGCTTCTTCAGCGACCACAAGAGCATTACGGTCAAGGTGGCGGGCGTCGAGCCGGGCATGTATTTCACCGGCACCGTCAGTTCCGGCTTCGTGGGCTTCGACGTCCGCACCAACACGCTCACCATCGTCAAGGGTGGCACGGTGGTGCTGTCGTGGAACGTGGTGCGCACCGACGACTTGTTCCTGCTGACCAACGGCGCGGCCCAGTCTATCGCGCCCGAGCAATACACCAGCAGCCTGACGGTCGCGCCGGAGATCGAATCGGTTTACCAACTGCGCGCGCTCAACTTCTACACCGGCGCGGAAGGCAAGATTTCGTCGCCGATCACAGTCAAGGTGCTCGAAGCCTCGCCCACGCCGCCGCCTGTCCCGGTCATCCAGCGCTTTGATGTGCAGCCGTTGGTCATCACCGCCGGCGAGTCCATCCGGCTCGATTGGGTCGTCACCGGCGTCGATCAGGTGACCATCCTGGGCGTGGACGGCGTCTACGCCCCGACCGGCAGCATTGAATTCACACCGCCCGCGGCCGGCACCTTCAGCTTCGTGCTCACCGCGCAATGGGCCGGAGAGCCCAAGACGCTGCAGCAGATTGTGACGGTGCTGCCCGCGCCCAGCCCCACGCCTGAGCCGCTGGCGCCTAAGATCGACTTCTTTACGGTCTCGCCCGACGAGGTAGTGGCCGGCGACCCGGAGGCCAGTGACATCACCTTGGCCTGGTCGGTCAGCGGCGCGACTACGAATATCGAGATCAGTGGGCCGGCCTTCGGCACGGTCTCGAATCTCAACAAACAGGGCAGCATCACGGTGGCGGTCGAAAAGCCCACCCTCCTGGTGATTACGGCCTTCAACGGCCCAGACTTATCGACCAGCGCCACGGTGCAGATTAATGTGCTGCCGCCGACGCCCACACCCACGCCGCCGCCGACCGCCACCCCGGCCCCGACGCCGCTGCCACTGCCGATCGTCATCTTCTCGGCCGCCGGCGACCCCGACCACGGCGAGCCCTCCAACAGTGTCATCGCGCTGACCGGCAGCGACGTGCCCTCCAACACACGGCGCTATCAGGTAGTGGCCGGCACCTGGGTCAAATTTAGCTGGAACGCCACCAACGCTGTCAAGACCATCTTTGACGGCGAAGACAAAGCCCCGGTTGATTCCGTCTCGACCCAGATCAACGTGGCCGACACGATCCTGTTCAGCGCCATCAATGCCCAGGGCTACCAGACCGATCTCTTCATCCAGGTGGTGACCACGCCGCGCCCGGCCCCGCCGCCGCCCTTTAACGTCATCGGCGCCTTCGACGGCGGCGCCGGCACGGTGACCCTGCGCTGGGATTACAGCAATTCGGCCGTCGCCAATATTGACCACTTCAAGGTCTACCGGGCCACGCTGCCCGATACGACCTTCGTGCCGTACGCCGACAACATTCCGAAGACCATCCCCTACCAGTGGATCGACACCGCCGCCAGCTGCAACATGGCCTACTATGTGGTCGCGGTTTACACTGAAATTGGCGGCGGAATTAGGGAAACGGGGCCGAGCAGCAATAGCTGGTATAGTCCAGCCTGCCCCACGCCCACGCCTGAGCCGTAAGCGGGCCGGCCTGTCGCCGCGCCCGACATCCGAGAGGTATGCTGTGCCGCCGTGCGTTCGGTAGGCGGCTTTAACTTGGTGCCAATGCCTTTTTCACGTGTGTTTACCTCGCCTATCGCCTCCCGCCCGGCGGCCGCCTCGCGCGCTGCTGTCTGGGGAATCGTTTGCGCCAATGTCTTAGCCGCGGCCCTGGTGGCCGGCCTGCTGACCGTGCTGGGCCGCGCGGCGCCCGCCCAGGCGGAGGCGGCCCCCGCCGCCGCGCC
>JBBRZY010000012.1:0-17151 GCA_038252885.1 Anaerolineales bacterium
AACAGGATGACGGCGTTCTCGGCGCGGGCGAAGGCGTCCGCCGCCTCGCTCGAGCCGGTGACCAGCATGCCCAGCACCGTGGCGACTTCGTGGCCGTAGGTGTAGCGGCTCCGGTAGGTGGCGTGGCGGTCGGTCTTAGTGGCGCGGCCGTTGGCGACGATCAGCGTTGCGCCGCGCTCAGCGGCCTGCTTGACGCGCAGCCAGTAGATGGGCGCTTCTTCTTCCAGGTCGGAGGCGACCACCAGGATGGCCGTGCCCTTGCCCATGTTGCTGAAGTTGGTGCCGACGCCGACGCCCACTTCTTGCACCTGCTCGCCGCCGCCCATCCGGCTGTTGAGCACCGCGCGCCCGCCCAGGCCGCTGACGACCTGGCGGAAGCTGAACAAATCTTCGTTCGAGAGCTTATCGCCCGCCAGGCCCAGCAGGCCAGCGCCCGCCGCTTTGAGCTTCTCGCCTACCAGCTTGAGGGCCGCATCCCAGGTGGCTTCTTGCAGCACCCCGTCGGCGCCGCGCACCAAAGGCGTGGTCAGCCGGTCGGGGGCGGTCGCGTAGTGGTGACCAAAGCGGCCCTTATCGCACAGCCAGATTTCGTTGACCTGCTCGTTCTGGCGCGGCATGACGCGCTTGATGACGGTCTGGCCGCCGCTGCTGGCCTCACGCCGGGTGTTCAGGGTGGTGTTGCAGCCCACCGCACAGCCGGTGCAGATGGAAGCGGCGTTGTTCAGCTCCCACGGGCGTGCGCCAAAGCGGAAGTCCGCCGTGGTGAGCGCGCCGACCGGGCAGATGTCGGTGGTGTTGCCGGAGAATTTGGAGTCAAAGCCCGGCTCGGAGAAGGTAATGATCTCCATGTGCCGGCCGCGTTGGGAGAAGCTCAGCACATGATCGTCGGCCACGTCATCCTGAAAGCGCACGCAGCGGGCGCACTGAATGCAGCGCTCGCGGTCGAGGAAGATCAGGTCACCCAGCGGCACGTGCTTATCCAGGCGGAACTTCTCATCAAACAAGAAGCGGCTCTTACCCGGCCCGTGCGCGATGGTCAGGTTTTGCAGCGGGCACTCGCCGCCCTTGTCGCAGATCGGGCAGTCGAGCGGGTGCGAGGTCAGCAGGAACTCTAGGATGTCGTCGCGGGCTTCCTTGACCTTGCCCGACCCGCCCACGATGACCATGCCCTCTTCCACCGGCGTGGTGCAGGCGGTCTCAAGCTTGGGGCCCATGGCGATCTTGGGCTGGCCGGCGTCATCCAGCACCACCTGGCCGGTGGCGCGGTCTTTCTGCACCCGGCCAATTTCCACCAGGCACATGCGGCACATGCCCACCGGCTCGAGCTTGGGGTGGTAGCAGAAGACCGGGATGTCGTTCTGAATGCGCTTGGCGGCGTCGACGATCAGCGTCCCTTTGGGGACGGTGACGGACTTGCCATCAATGGTCAGTGTGATGTCGGCCATAAAAGTCTACCTGCTTAGGGTCGGCTATTTGCCGGCCGGGGTGGGTTCGGCCTTGCGCGCCGCGGCCGCGGGTCGGGCCGCTGCGGCCGGGCGGGCGGCGGCGGCCGGCTTGGCCGGGGCGGGCTTGCCGTCCTTGGTGTGCCCATCAAAATCGGCTCGGAACTTGGCGAGGCCGCTGAGCACCGGCGTGATCGCAAACTCGCCCAGCGGGCACAGGCACTTGCCGGCCACCTGCGAGGCGACCGTCTGCAGCAGGTCCACATCGGCCTTGACGGCCTCGCCCTTGTTCAGGCGCTCCACGATATTCAGCATCCAATAGGTGCCTTCACGGCAGGGCGTGCACTTGCCGCACGACTCGTGCTTAAAGAAGCGGGCAGTCTTGAGTATCAGCCAGGCCATGTCGACCGACTCATCGAGCACGATGATGGAAGCCGAGCCGAGCGCCCCCCCCGCCGCCGCCAGCGACTCGTAGTCCATGGCGGTGTCGAGCAGCTTGTCGCTGCTGGCCAGCACGGTTGAGCTGGCCCCGGCCGTCAGGATGGCCTTGACCGCTTTGCCGCTGGGCACGCCGCCGCCCAGGTCGTAGATCAGGTGGCGGAAGGTGGTGCCGAGCGGCAGCTCGTAGTTGCCGGGGTGCTTGACATGCCCCGACAGGCAGAAGATCTTCGGGCCGGGGCTCTTCTCGGTGCCGATGGTCTTGTACCAGGCCGCGCCCTTGGCCAAAATCATGGGCACGTTGGTCAGCGTCTCGGTGTTGTTAACGACGGTCGGCTTCTGATACAGGCCCTTATCGGCCGGGAACGGCGGCTTGAGGCGCGGCTGGCCGAGTTTGCCTTCGAGCGACTCGAGCAGCGCGCTCTCCTCGCCGCAGATGTATGCGCCCGCGCCCAAATGGTTGTGCATGTCGAGCGAATAGCTGGTGCCAAACAGGTTCTGGCCCAGCAGCCCCTCGCGCCGCAGTTGGTCGAGGATCACATCCAGCTTGGCGGCCACTTCCCAAAACTCGCCGCGCATATAGTTATAGGCGGTGTTGGCCTGGGCGGCGTAGGCCGCAATCATCATGCCTTCGAAGAACTGGTGCGGGTTCTTCTCCATGATCTCGCGGTCTTTAAAGGTGCCCGGCTCCGACTCGTCCGAGTTGCACACCAGGTAGCGTGGGAACGAGTCCTTGGTCAGGAAGCTCCACTTAAGGCCGGTCGGGAAACCCGCGCCGCCGCGCCCGCGCAGCCCTGAGGCTTTGATCTCGTCCACCACCTGCTGCGGCGTCATGCTGGTCACGACCTTCTTGAAGGTCTCGTAGCCGCCGTGCTGGCGATAGACCTCAAGCTTGTGCAGGTCGGGGATGTCGCGGTGGCGCAGCAAAATGTATTCGTATTTGACCGGCTCGGCGGGCATGGCCGGCTCCGGCTCAGCGGCGGCAGCCAAAGGCAGGTCGGGCGGCGGCGGCGCGGGCGCGGGCATCTCGGCGGCGGCCGGCGGGTTGGGCATCTCCGGGGCCGGCTGGTGGGCCGAGCGCGGCTTGGCCGTCTCTGGGTTTTCGGCCGGCACCTCGGCGGGGGCCTTGTCGTCAGCCATGCTAGCCACCCTTTCCGGTGTAGGTCGTGAGCACGCTCAGCGCCTGATCGACCGTTTGCGGCTGGTCAGACGCGGCGCTCTCGTGATAGTGCAGCCCGTTGGCGTCCTGCACCTGGAACATGGGGGCCTTGTCGCAGGCCGCCAGGCAGACCACGGTTTCCACGGTCCACTCGCCGTCGGCGGTAGTCTCGCCGGGCTTCACGCCCAACTTGCTGCACAGGCCGGCGGCGAACTCCTCCGCCCCGCGCAGCGCGCACGGGAAGTCGGTGCAGATTTGCACCCGGCGCTTGCCGGCGGCGTGATCGTAATACAGCGTGTAGTAGCCGACGATGCCGGCCACTTCGGTCGGCTGTAGGCCAATCAGGCTGCCCACTTCGGCCATGGCCTCGGGCGAGATGTGGCCGTACTCGCTCTGCGCCAGGTACAGCAGCGGCATGACGGCCGAGCGCCTGTGGGCGGCCGGGTACTTGGCCAGGATGGTCTCAATCGTGGAGCGATGCTTTTCAATCAACATAGGGTCATGAGTGCGCCATGATAGGGGGCCAGGGGCCGGCTACCGATCGACATCCCCCAGAACGATATCAATGCTGCCGATGATGCCGACCACGTCGGCCACATAATGGTTGGCCGACATCAGGTTGAGCGGCTGCAGGTTGACGAAGGACGGCGTGCGCCAGTGAACGCGGTGCGGGCGCGGGCCGCCGTTGCCGGCCAAGAAGACGCCCAATTCGCCGCGCGGCGACTCGACCGCCACGTACACTTCGCCCTTGGGCGCGTTGAAGCCCTCGGTATACAGCTTGAAGTGGTGGATGACGGCTTCCATGCTGGTGCCCAGCTCGGAGCGCGGCGGTGGGGCGACCTTGCGGTTAGACGTGATGACCGGGCCTTTGGGCAGCTTGCGCAGCGCCTGGTCGATGATCTTGAGCGACTCGCGGAACTCCTGCATCCGCACCCAGTAACGGTCGTAGACGTCGCCGTTGTAGGCCAGCGGCACGTTGAAGTCGTACTGTTCGTAGCCGGAGTAGGGCTGCGACTTGCGCAGGTCGAAGTTGACGCCCGAGCCGCGCAGCGACGGGCCGGTCAGGCCCCAGTTCAGCGCGGTGGCGCCGTCGATCACACCGACGCCGCGCGTGCGGTCGAGCCAGATGGGGTTGTTAGACAGCAAGGCTTCGTAGTCGTCGAGCTTGGCCGGCAGGTAGGCCAGGAAGTCGCGCACGGCTTCCTCGAACCCGGCCGGCACATCGCGCCAGACGCCGCCGGGGCGGAAGTAGCTGGTCATCATGCGCTGGCCCGAGATCATCTCGTGGATGGCCATGATCTTCTCGCGCTCGCGGAAGCAGTAGAACAGCACTGATTGCGAGGCGATGTCGGCCGAGTGGGTGCCCAGCCAGACCAGGTGCGAGGCGATGCGCTGCAGCTCGACCAGAATGACGCGCAGGGCCTGGGCGCGCGGCGGCACGTCGACTTCCACCAGCTTTTCCACAGCCAGGCAATAGGCCAGGTTGTTGCCGATGGTGTTCAGGTAGTCGAGGCGGTCGGTCATCACCAAGGCCTTCAGAAAGGTCTTGGCTTCCATGTTCTTCTCGATGCCGGTGTGCAGATAGCCAATATCCGGCACGGCCGTGACGACGATCTCGCCGTCGAGCTCGACCATCAGGCGCAGCACGCCGTGGGTGCTGGGGTGTTGCGGGCCCATATTAAGCAGCACCGTGTCGCCCGAGGCCACCCCCGGCGTAAACAGGTGCTTCAGCTCGTCAACGGTCGTTTCGAGTAACTGGTGCTCGTCGGCGGCTTGTTTATCCGCGATCGTCGTCGCCATAACTGCCTCTATTCCGTGGCGTAGGGCTTCTTCTTATTGATCTCGTCGAAATTGAACGTGAACTGGACTTCTTCGTAGCCCAGCGGGTAATCTTTGCGCAGCGGGTGGCCCTGCCAGTCTTCCGGCATGAGAATCCGGCGCAGGTCGGGGTGGTCGGTGAACTTGATCCCGAACATATCCCACAACTCGCGCTCGTGCCAGTTGGCGTTCAGATGCACGCCGGTGACGGTCGGCAGCAGCGGGTCGTCGCCCGGCACCAGCACCTTGAGGCGCAGGTTGGTCGGGTGGGTCAGCTCGCGCAGTTGGTAGACCACGTTGAAGCGCGGCTCGTCCGGCCAGTCGTCGAAGGCGGTCAGGGCGGCCAAGAAGCTAAAGCCCAGGTCGGGCGTTTCCTTCAAGAAGCGCAGCACGTCCACAATGGCGTCGCGCGCGACCACCACGGTGGTCTCGCCCCGAAACTCATCTACCCGCACAATGGCGTCGCCAAAGCGGGTTTGCAGCGCGCCGACAGTCTCGCTGGTGTGGGTCATGCCCAGTCCTTCATCTTCTCTTTCTTGACCTTCTCGTGCAGGGTCAAGACGCCGTGCATCAGGGCTTCGGGGCGGGGCGGGCAGCCGGCCACGTACACATCCACCGGCACCACCTCATCCACGCCCTGGACGATGGCATAGTTGTTGAAGATGCCGCCGCACGAGGCGCAGTCGCCCATGGCGATCACCCACTTGGGGTCGGGCATCTGGTCATACAGGCGGCGCAGCACCGGGGCCATCTTGCGGCTGACGCGCCCGGCCACGATCATCAGGTCGGCCTGGCGCGGCGAGGCGCGCATCAGCTCCATGCCGAAGCGCGACATGTCGTTGTTGGGCATGACGGTGCTGATCATTTCCATGGCGCAGCAGGCCAGACCGAACAGCATGGGCCACATGGCGTTGGTGCGGCCCCAGTTGATGGCGGTTTCCAGGGTGGTGGTAACCACCCCCATGTTGCCGAGTTTTTGCTCTAAGCCCATTGCAGCCTCCTAAACCCGGCGCGCTATTCCCAGTTCAGCGCGCCCTTCTTCCAAACCCAGAGATAGCCCACCATTAAGATGGCGATAAAGACGATCATCTCCACGAAGCCAAACACCCCCAGCGTGCGGAAGGTGACGGCCCACGGGAGGAAGAAGATGACTTCGATGTCGAACAAAATGAAGAGCACGGCCACCAAATAGAAGCGCACCGGCATCCGGCGCATGGCCGGGCCGATGGGGCGCATGCCCGACTCATAGGGGGCCAGCTTGCGGGCGGTCGGCCGCTGGGGGCCGAACAGGTGCCCGAGGATGATCATGGCGCTGGCAATGCCCAGCGAGACGATGATCAGGATAACTATTGGCAGATACGCATCTAGATTCGGCATTCCGCTCCCCAGCGCGACAGGCCAGTTGGCCCGCCTCCGAGTGTTGCGCCCAACCAGTGTCAGGCGCGCGTGGATAGGGTCGAGATTAGGCCTGTGAAAAGTGTGTAAAGTTTATCACAAGCATTAAGGCGAGTCAAACCAAAACGGCCCTTTTAGCCGATTTTGGAAGTGTTTGGTCGATCTAGGCCAAGCCGTCCAATAAACTGGTTTCAGGGCGGGTGGCCGGTTGCGGGCCACGGGCCAGCACAAAGCGCTCTTTGCCGAACATCTGCGTGCGCTGCGGCTCGGGCATGCCAGTGCTAAACATCTTGGGGTGGCCGGTGACTGGGTCAAACTCAAACTGGGTGCGGTGGCAGCTCAGGGCTTCCAGCTTGCGCTGCATCCAGTCTTCGACCGGCACTTCGGTGGTGATGTCTTCGTCGGCCACGCCCACGAACCCCAAAGTTTGGCCGCGAATGTCGGCCCGCCGGTCGCGGAAGCCCGGCACCGACTGCATGAAGCTGCGCGGGAAGGCCGTGTAGTAGAGCTTGCTGGGCGTGAAGGGCGGCTGGTCGAGCGCCAGGGCCGGGTCGCCGGCCAGGTCGAAGCCGCGCACGGTGAAGGCGTTGACGGCGATGTGGTCGTGGTGGCCGTAGCCACCGAGCGGGTCGTGGGTGATGACGACGTGCGGCTTGAGCTCGCGGATGAGGCGGGCGACGGCCAGCGCCGCTTCGTCCAGCGGCACGTGGTCGACTTCGCCATCCTGGTAGCCGAGGAAGATAGGCGCTTGAAGGCCGAGCTTGGCGCAGGCGCAGGCCATTTCGGCCGAGCGCACGGCGGCCAGGGTCTCGCGGGTGGCGAGGGCCGGGTCGCTGATCTTCGCATCCACGCCGTCGCCCCGGGTGGCAACGGCGACGAAGGCGCGGTGGCCTTCGGCGGCGGCGATGCCCAGCGATCCGCCGCACCCACCCTCGTCGTCAGGGTGGGCAAAAATGCCCAAGAGTGTGAATTGTGTGGCCATGGTCATTTAGAGAGAGAAGGAAGTGCAAACGCTAATGGGCGGCCGCGCCCGGTGGCGCGGACTGGCGGCCAGTATACCACCAGGGCGCGCGCAGGGCATCTGGGCGCAGGCAGCCATCGGCAGTGCGCGGCGCGCCCGACGGCTGGCTCAGCCAGCACCTTCTCGGTGGTTAGCGTTGGCCGGCCACCCCGCGCTAAAGCAGGTAGTCGCGCAGGGCGCGGCTGCGGGTGGGGTGGCGCAGCTTGCGCAGGGCCTTGGCTTCGATCTGGCGGATGCGCTCGCGCGTGACGCGGAAGTGCTGGCCCACCTCTTCGAGCGTGTGGTCCTGGCCATCCTTCAGGCCAAAGCGCATTTCGAGCACCTCGCGCTCGCGGTCGGTGAGGATCGAGAGCGCGTTCTGCACCTGCTCCTTGAGCAGTTGGCGCTGGGCGGCCTCGGCCGGGGCCGGGATCGAGTCGTCTTGGATGAAGTCGCCGATGGTGCTGGCCTCCTCCGCGCCGACGGGGGTCTCCAGGCTCATCGGCTCTTGCGAGATGCGCATGATGCGGCGCACCTTGGCGGCGGCCCGGCGCAACTGCCGGTCGAGCGCCGGGTCGAGGTGCTCGCCGCTGGCCTTGCTCTGGCGGATGGCGGCGGTCTCTTCGGGCACCAGCAGGTCGAGCTCAAGGGCCACTTCTTCGGAGGTGGGCTCGCGGCCCAGGTCTTGCTGCAGGCGGCGCTGGATGCGCAGCATGCGGTTGATGGTCTCGACCATGTGGACCGGGATGCGGATGGTGCGGGCCTGGTCGGCGATGGCGCGGGTGATGGCCTGCCGAATCCACCAGGTGGCGTAGGTGCTGAACTTGAAGCCCTTGGTGGGGTCAAACTTCTCGACCGCGCGCAGCAGGCCGATGTTGCCTTCTTGGATCAGGTCGAGCAGGCTGATGCCGCGCCCGATGTAGCGCTTGGCCACACTGACCACCAGCCGCAAATTGGCATGGCTGAGGGCGTTGCTGGCCTCGTCGGCGCGCACCAGCATGGCGGCAAACTCGGTTTCGACCTCGGCGTCGTCGGGCAGCCAGGTCTTGAAGGTGCGCTTCTCGGGGAAGCCCAGCTTCTTGCCGCCGTGCTTCTCCAGGTACTCGCACAGCTTGTCTTGGGTAGTCTGCGGGAACAGGTACAGGCCGACGAAGATCTCGAAGGCCAGTTGGGCGACCTTCTCCCAGTGCTTGTCGCGGCCCCACAGCCCGTTGTCGAGCCGCTGGCGCAGGTAGGAAGGCTCGTCAGAATTCCAGTTGACGCGCAGCGCCTGGGTCTCGCGGATCAGGCGCACGAGGTCGAGCGGCTCTTGCTTGTGGCGGCGCAGTTCTTCTTGCAGCCGCTCCCAGTTGATCTGCAATTCTTCGAACAGGGTCAGGCACATCTCGACCGGGGTGTGCGGGACCTCGGCGGCGGCGCTCTGGGCGCGCAACTGCACCAACCGATCTTCGGCCAGCATCAGCGTCGCCAGCCAAATCTCGCGGTCCGAGTCGAGCAACTGCACCCGGCCGATTTCTTTGAGGTACATGCGCACCGAGTCGTCGGGCATCTCGGCCGAGGCCAGGCCCGCATCGGAGTCGGCCTCTTCTTCTTCGGCCTCCTCGAACTCGTCTTCGGCCGTCTCGCGCTCGTCGCCGTCAGTCTCGGTCTCGGTCTCAGTTTCAGTCTCGGCTTCGGTCTCGGCCTCGTCGCCCTCCGACTCGGCCTCAGCCTCGTCTTCGCCGACCAGCACTTCCTCGGCCTCGGGGGGCACAGACTCCAAGTCCGCTTCCGCGTCTTCGAGCAGGTTCACGCTGTCGAGGTCGGGCTCAGGCTCGCCGGCCACGGGCTCAAATTCGCCCAGGTCGCCGTCGTCGGGGTCGTCGTCGTCAGAGTCGTTCTTGGGGGGCGCGCTCGGCCCGGTGGATTTCTTAGGTCTCATCATAGTCTGGTAGTTTGCTCAGGTGCAATTTTACCGTCAGAGTCGGATTTACCTCAACCCAATTTTTGACTGCCGTTCGCCCTTCTTACCGCGCCGCGCCAGGGCCCGGTCGACCCGGTCGCGGGCGACGGCCTGGTGCGAGATTTCTTGCTGAAAGGCCTCGGCGCGGGCATCGCCCTGCTCACCGGCGTCTTCGGCCAAAAAGCGCAGTTCGCGCAGCCAGGCCTCGATGGTGCGTTTGCGCAGCCGCAGCACGGCGGCCAGCAGTTCTTCACCGGTGCGCGCCTCGGTCGGGCCAACTTCGGCCCGCAGGCCCAGCCCCAACACTTCGGGCGAGGCTTCAGCCGCGCGCAGGCCGGCCAGGCGCGGCTGAAGCGCCCCGTCGACATGCAGGCGCACATACTCGGCCGGGTCGTGATCCACCTGCTCCAGCGCGGCGGTCAGCGCAGAAAAGATCAGTTGGTGCTCGACGTTCACAAAATCGCCGGCCGCCAGCTTGGGCAGACCCAACTGCTGCAACTCGCGGTCGGCCTTGTAAAGCTGCTCCGGCTGGCGCAGCAGTGCGCCCAGACAGTAGGCCTCCAGCTTAGAGACCACTTGGGCCGGGCCGGTCGGCACCGCACTAGGCGGCGCATCATCGTCTGCGGCGGCCGGCTCGGCCGTGCGCGAATACGGGCGGCGGGCGGGGCCGGTGGCGCGGACGGTCAGCGAGCGTTCGTCCACGCGCAGCACGCGCGCCAGCTTTTGGCGGTAGGTGTCGCGCTCGATGGGCTGGGCCACATCCTCGATCAGCGGCAGCACCGTGGCGGCGATCTCGGTCTTGACCTTGGGGTCTTCCAGGTCGCGGCCGGTGGTCAGCACCCGAATGACGTAGGCCACCACCGGCTCGGCGTCGGCCACAATCTGCCGCCACTGGTCGGGATTATCGTTGATGACGTCGTCCGGGTCGAGGCCGGGCGGCAGGGTCATCACGCGGATGTCGGTGCCCAGGCGGCCTTCGGTCTTAACCAGGCCGCGCGGGTCAAAGCCGATTTCGCTCTCGCGGTCGAGCGCCTCGCGCGCCACGTTCAGGCCGCGCAGGGTGGCGGCGTCGCCGGCTTCGTCGGCGTCGAGCGCCAGGATGATGCGCGGCGCGTGCTTCTTCAGCAGCCGCATCTGGTGCTCGGTCAGGGCGGTGCCCTGCGACGAAACGACGTTGGCAAAGCCGGCCTGGTGCGCGGCGATGACATCCAAATTGCCCTCGACCACAATGGCGGCCTGGGCCTCGCGGATGGGCTTGCGGGCCAGGTCGAGCCCGAACAGGGTGCGGCCCTTGTCGAACAGCGCGGTCTGCGGGCTGTTCATGAACTTGGGCAGCGCCTCGGGCTTGAGGGCGCGGGCCTGAAAGCCGGTCATGCGGCCGCGCTCGTCGCGCACCGGGATCATCAGCCGGTCGCGGAAGCGGTCGAAGACTTTATCGTCCTCCTCTTTGACCACGATCAGTCCGGCGTCCAACAGGTCTTGCTGGGCGTAGCCTTTGCCGCTGAAATATTTAAGCGCGGCGTCCCAGGCGTCGAGCGCGTAGCCCAGTTGGAACATCTCGACCGCTTTGTCGGTCAGGCCCCGGCCGGCCAGGTGCGCGCGGGCGGCGGCGGCGCCGGGCGCGTTCTTCAGCAGATGATTGTAATAGACCGCCGCGTCGTCCAGCAGCCGGCGCAGGTGGTCGAGATTGTCGTCGCGCTCCTGCTGTTCGGCGGTGCGCGGGGTAAGCGTGACGCCGGTGCGCTGGGCCAGCACGCGCAGGGCTTCGGCGAAATCGACGCCGTCGCGCTTCATGATGAACTTGAAGCCGTCGCCGCCTTCGTTGCACTGGCCGAAGCAGCGCCAGTTGCCGCTCTCGGGCCAGACGGCGAACGAGGGCGTGTTGTTTTTGTGCGGGTGGAAGGGACACAACCCGGTGAGGGTGCGGCCCGACTTCCGCAGCTTGACGGTCTCGGAGATCAATTCGACCAGATCGAGCCGGCTCTTGATGTCGTCAATGACGCTCATGCGGCGCGCCACCGAAACTGATAGCGGCCAGGGGGCCGCAGCGAAACGGGGCTGGGGGGCCGGCGCCTAGTGTGGCGCCGGGGCAGCCAGGGAGTGCAGGTCGGCCAACAGTTGGTCGGCCGTGGCCTGCGCGTGTTGGGTGCACAGCAGGATGGGCGCGCGGGCGACATCGACCAAAACAGTCGGGCGCGCAGGGCACAGGGCGCAGGTCTCCTGGCCGTCGAGCAAGCCGACCTGGACCAGTTCTGCCCACACTTCCTCCGAGAGCACCATGGGGGAAGATTATAGACGGGCGAGGCGCGAGTCTGCAAGGGTGGCAGGCAAATGGAGACTCAGGGGCCTCACGGGCAAGTGGCGCAAGATGGTTGGACGACCTCACCCCGGCGCGGGAAGGGGTTCCCATGTAATGAGAAGAGGCGGGCAACTGCTTCCAATTCGTTGCATTCGCCGTCATCGCCGTCACGAGCGGGGCGGGCGGGCGCGCGGAGATGACGCAATAGGGCCGAAAGGGTACGGGATGTGACTGTGGCTGAGTCATATCCCCAGTGTGCCAAACAATTGTTCTACTAACCAGCGACGGGCCGGCAACGGGGGCAATCTTTAAGACTACGCCAATAGGGCCTGAATTCCAGGCAAAATCAGGCGGCGCGGCTGGGTGCGGCGGCGGCGGTAGGCGGGGCGCCTAGCGCCGCTGACAAAACCAAGAACTGGGCGCAGCGAGGCCAAGTATTGGCGGCTAGGGAAGTCGACTGGCTGTCCCCGTCGGCGGGCCGCCTCACCGCAGGCTGACTGTCTGAGAGTCGCTATCTGACCGAGAAGAGGAAACTGAAGGGGGCGGGGTCGGGCTGCGCCGACCCCGCCCCCCTTCAGGCAATTGGCTAACGCCATTGCAGTGGGCCAACACTTGGTCGGCGGCTGCGGTTTGAATGGCAGCCCGCAGACGGCTGGAGCCCGGCTGGCGGGTGCAAATAGAATCGGGTGTTGTGTGGAGCGCTTAGGGCTGCTTGAGGTAGCGCAGGGCACCGGCCCAGGCCCAGAGCACGTGCGTGGCGCCGGCTGCGTCCGCCGCCAGAGCCAGGGTGTTGCCGTCGGTCGGGCCGAGGTTTTGGGTTGCCCCCCACTCGCCGCCGGGAGAGGCTTGCGCGCTCAGCAACAGCACGCCGCCGTTGCCCCACTCGTTCCAGGCAGCGCGGGCCACGCCGGCGGGGCTGACTGCCAGCGGGCAGCGGCCTAGAAGCCTTCGAGCTTGGAGAAGTCGGCCAGGCCGGCGGCGAGCGCGGCCAAGCGCTGGAGCAGGCCCAGGCGGTTGGCGCGCTTCACGGGGTCGTCGGCCATGACCATGACACTTTCAAAGAAGCCGGAGATGGCCGGAATCAGCGGCAGCAGCACCGCGAAGAATTCATCAATGGTGGTGATGACCTCGCCGGCGGCCCGCTGGTAGGCGGCGTAAAGCGCCTGCTCGGCCGGCTCGGTGAGCGCCTCGGGCGTCAGCGGCTGCTGCTCGCGCTGGTCGCGGGTAATGCGCACGCAGCGGGCGTAGGCGGCCAGGGTGGCGGCCCAATCGGCGCTCTTGGTCCAGGCGGCCAATTGCTGCACGGCCAGGGCGGCGCGGTAGGGGTTGGCGGGCTGCGCGGCCAGCACCGCCTCGACCACATCGTGGCGGTAGCCGGCCTCCAACAGTTGGGCGCGCAGTCGGCCGGCGATGAAGGCGAGCACTTCGTCCAGCAGCTTGGCGCGGGCCTCTGCTGTGGCGGGCTGCACGGCGGCGGGCAGCAGCGTCACGGCCTCGTCCAGCACCGGGCGCAGGTCGAGATCGAGCGCGCGGCCGGTGAGGAGCAGCGTGACGCCCAGCGCGGCGCGGCGCAGCCCGAACGGGTCGGCCGAGCCGCTGGGAGCCAGGCCGGCGGCGAACAAGCCCACCAGCGAGTCCAGCCGGTCGGCCAGGCCGATGACCAGGCCGGCGCGCGCGGCGGGCAGCTTGTCACCCGCGCCTGTGGGCAAGTAGTGCTCGCGGATCGCTTGTGCTACGGCCGGCGTCTCGCCAGAGCGCAGCGCGTACTCGCGGCCCATGATGCCTTGCAGCGAGGTCATCTCGACCACCATTTGGGTGGCCAGGTCGGCCTTGGCCAGGTGGGCGGCGCGCAGGGCGGTGGCGGTCTCGTCGGGGTCGAGGCCCAGGCGCGGGGCCAGCGCGGCGGTGAGCTGCTCCAGCCGGGCGGCCTTGTCGAGCATCGAGCCGAGCTTCTTTTGGAAGCTGAGTGTGGCCAGCCCTGGCCGGAAGTCCTCCAGCTTCTGCTTAACGTCTTCGCGGACGAAGAAGGCGGCGTCGGCGAAGCGGGCGCGGATGACGTGCTCGTTGCCCTCGCGCACCAGATCGAGGTGGCGCTTGTCGCCGTTGCGCACGGCGATGAAGTGCGGCAGCAGGGCCGCGCCGTCGGGCGTCTCGACCGGGAAGTAGCGCTGGTGCTTCTTCATAACTGAGATCAGCACGTCGCGCGGGAGCGCCAGATGGGCGGCGTCAAAGCTGCCCAGCAGCGCGGTGGGGTGCTCCACCAGGTTAGTCACCTCGGCCAGCACGCCCTCGTCGGCCACGCGCCCGCCGGCGTCCTTCGCCAGCTTGCGCACCTGCCTGAGGATGTCGGCCTGGCGCGCGGCGGAATCAACGTCCACATTCGCGGCGCGCATCTGCTTAAGATAACTGGCCGCCTCGCGCACGCTGACAGCCGGCGAGCCGAGCGGCCGCAGCCCGCGCGAGACGCGCCCGCTGGCGACGCCGGCATAGCTGAAGGGGACGACGTGCTCGCCCAGCAGCGCCACCAGCCAGCGGATCGGGCGCGAGAAGGCCACGCCGGTGGCGTTCCAACGCATGGTCTTCTCGAATTGCAGCTTGGCGATCAGGTTGGGCAGCAGTTCGGCCAGCACCAGCGCGGCGGCGCGGCCGGTCGCGCGCACGACGCCGGTAACATACTGGCCGCCGTCAATATCGCGCACTTGCAGCGCCTCCACGCTGATCCCCTTGCTGCGCGCAAAGCCAATGGCGGCCGGGGTGAGCGCGCCGCCGCTGTCGTAGGCGCGGTTGGCGGGCGGCCCTTTGACCAGCGTCTCCGAGTCGGGCTGGCGCGGCGAGAGGTCTTCGACCAGCAGCACCAGGCGGCGCGGCGTGCCATAGACAGTCAGAGCACCGTGCGTCAGGCGCGCGCCGGCCAGCAGCTTGGGGGCCAGGTCGCGCAGTTGGGCCAGGGCCGAGTCCAGGTCGGCGGCGGGCAGCTCTTCGACGCCCAGCTCGAACAGCAGCGTCTGCGGCGCATCAGCGACGGGGGCCGAGTCGGTCACGGCGGCGGGGGCGCTGACGACCTCAGCCCCTGGCCCTGCTTCAGCCGCTTCTTTGAGCAGCGGGTACTCCAGCCGCTGGCGCTGGGCCAGATAGGCTTCAGACACCGTGCGGGCCAGCGCGCGCATGCGGCCAAATGCCGCCTGGCGCTCGGTCACGCCGATGGCGCCGCGCGCATCCAGCACGTTGAAGGTCTGCGACAGCTTAAGCAAATAGTCGTAGGCGGGCAGCACCAACCCCTGCGCCAGCGCCGACTGGGCCTCAGCTTCGTACAGCGTGTTCAGCGTGCGCAGCCGCTCGACGTCGGCGACCTCGAAGTAATACTTGCTGTGCTCCCACTCGCCCTGGCGCAAAATCTCGCCGTAGGTGATGCCCTCGGCCCACTGCTCATCCCAGATGCCGGCGGCGTTGTTGAGCGCGATCAGGATGCGCTCCAGGCCGTAGGTCAGCTCGACCGACACCGGGTCGGTGGCCAGGCCGCCGGCCTGCTGAAAGTAGGTGAACTGGGTGATCTCCTGCCCGTCGAGCCAGACTTCCCAGCCCAGGCCCCACGCGCCGAGCGCGGGCGACTCCCAGTTGTCCTCCACAAAGCGCACATCGTGCTCGCGCAGGTTGAGGCCCAGCGCCTCCAGCGACTGCAAGTAAATCTCCTGCGGGTTGCCGGGGTCGGGCTTGAGGATCACCTGATACTGATAGTGCTGCTGAAAGCGGTTGGGGTTCTCGCCGTAGCGGCCGTCGTCCGGGCGGATGGACGGCTCGACGTAGGCCACGTTCCACGGCTCCGGGCCGAGCACGCGCAGGAAGGTGGCCGGGTTCATGGTGCCGGCGCCCACCTGTGAGTAATACGGCTGCCAGATGATGAAGCCGCGGTCGGCCCAGAATTTTTCGAGCTTGAGGATCAGGGATTGGAAAGTGAGCGGTGATTTCATGCGGCAGTTCGCTTTAGACGGCTACGGGCGCATCGACGCGCCGGATGAGTTTGAGAAATTCGACGGACTTAAGCTGGCGCTCCAGCAGAATTGTAATGTAGCGCGCCATGATGGCCTCGACCTCGGCCTGGGTGCGCGGCGTGATGGTCAGCACGGCCACCTTGGGGTACGGGTTAGACTGCATGAAGCGCAGCAGTTTGAGCGCGGCCAGCGACAGCCGCATCCGGCCGGCGCGGGCGTGCGGGTCGGCGTCGGGCGGCTCGGGCTTCGCGCCGCAGGCCGCGCAGACCACACCGCCGCCGTGGGGTGAGAAGAACTGGTCTTCGGCCACAATCGGCTGACCGCACGACACACAGCGGTAAAGCTGGGGCTGAAAGCCGGCGGCGCTCAGCAGGTGCAGCTCGTAGGCGCGGGCGGCCAGGGCCAGGTCGCGGGCGGTGGCGGCCCACTCTAGCCCCTGTGAGAGCAGGTCGTACAGCTCCGGGTTTTCCTGGGCGTCGGGCGTGAAGCGGTCGAGCATTTCGACCATGTAGCCGGCGTAGGCGCTGCGCAGCAGGTCTTCGCGCAGGGCGCGGTATGGCTCCACCACTTCGGCCTGGGTGACGATGTCCAGGTCGCGGCTAACGGCCAGCAGCAGCTTGGTGCGCGTGAACAGCTCCAAATGGCCGGCTTTGCGCGAGCGCGGCTTGCGGATGCCCTTAGCGACAACGCGCACCTTGCCGCCGCCGGGGGTCAGCAGGGTCAGGATGCGGTCGGCTTCGCCGATGTCTTTTCGCCGGAGCACGATGGCTTCGGTGCGGTAGGTTCGGTCGCGCGATGGCACAAAAGCCATTATACCAACGCGGCAACGGATTTTGTACCCGCTTTGCGTGTAACGGAGGCTGGGTTGTGGTAGTGCGGATCGGCGGGATACGGGCGGCGGCCGACGCCCAAGGTCAGGGGGACGCCCGAGATAAGATTAGACAGACCGCAAATCGCACCACAGCGCGGTGCGTTGGCGAGGCGGCGAGTCAACGCACGGGGCGCGGGTGGGAGGAGGTGTGTGTCTCTAATGCGCACCCAGACGCCGCCGGCCCTTGGACCCTGTCATTTCGAACCCCGCCTCAGGCCGGTGGTCTTAACGCTGCATTGTGGCGGGTGAGAAATCCCACCCTTAGCCATACGTAGCGCGGTGCGGTGGCAGGGCGCGGAGATAACCCGCTTGGGTAATTTTCCTAAGGCGACGCGCGTTCTATACTGGCCAGTGGGAGGGCGCGATCATGGCAGCAATCATTCGAGTGGCGACAGCGGCTGATGTGGCGGCGGTGACGGCAATCTACGCGCCCTACGTGCGGGAGACGGTCATCAGCTTTGAGCTAGAGCCGCCCGGCGTGGACGAGATGGCCGAGCGGATGCGCAAGGCGCTGGTCTGGCTGGTGGGTACCGACGCTCAGGGGCGCGTGCTGGGCTACGCCTACGCCAGCCAGCACAAGGAGCGCGCCGCCTACCAGTGGTCGGTGGATGTGAGCGCCTACATTGACGCAGCGTTTCACCGGCGCGGCGTGGGGCGCGGGCTGTACACCGCGCTGTTCGGCCTGCTGCGGCGGCTGGGCTACGTGAACGCCTACGCCGGCATCACACAGCCGAACGCCAACAGCGTCGGCCTGCACACCGCCATGGGCTTTGAGATGGTGGGGGTCTACCGCAACGT
>JBBRZY010000013.1:0-17119 GCA_038252885.1 Anaerolineales bacterium
CAGCGAGCAACTCGATCAGCTCTACGCCCTGCCCTTCACTCGCGAACCGCACCCGATCTACAAAGGGCGCCAAATCCCCGCCGCCGATGCCGTGCTCAAAGCCGGCAAGTGGGATAAGAGCGCCTTCGTCGGCGGCGAGCTCTCGGGCAAAGTGCTCGGGCTGCTTGGCCTGGGCCGCATCGGCGCGCTGGTCGCCAACCGCGCCACCGCCTTCGGCATGACCGTCCTGGCCTACGACCCCTACCTCACCGCCGACCAGATCCGCGAGCGCCGCGCCGAGCCGGCCGACTTCGACACCGTGCTGGCCCGCGCCGACTACATCTCGCTCCACCTGCCACTCACCGCCGAGACCACCGGCCTGCTGGGTGCCGCCCAACTGGCGAAGCTCAAGAAGGGCGCGCGCCTGGTCTGCGCGGCCCGCGGCGGCGTCATTGATGAAGCCGCCCTCGTCGCCGCCCTCGACTCGGGCCAACTGGCCGGCGCCGCCCTCGACGTGTTCGCCCAAGAGCCGCCGGCCGCCGGCAGCATCGCCACCCACCCCAAAGTCATCGCCACCCCGCACATCGGCGCGCAGACCGCCGAAGCCCAGAACCGCGCCGGCCTCGCCATCGCCGAAGAAGTGCTGGCCGTGTTAGCCGGCCGCGAGCCGCGCTGGCGCGTGCTCCGCAACGAGTAAGCCGAGACCCACGGCCGCGCAGATTAAAAATAGCCGGAGCCGCTTATCACGGCCCCGGCTTGCAATCTCAGGCGCGCGCCTAACCCAGCTTGAAACTCACGCCCTTGCCGCCCTCACCGGAGGTCGGCAGCTTGGGCAGCAGCCACGACAAGAACGCATCCGTCGAGCGCGTTTGCAGCAGCACCCGCCCTGGCCCGGTCAAGTCAACCACCAGGCCCTCACCGCTGAACAGCGTGCTCTTGATCCCGCCCACGCGCTTCACCTGAAAGCCCAGGTTGGCCGAGAAGGCCACCAGGTGGCCGGTGTCAATGATATAGTGCTGCCCGGCCGCCAGTTCCATCTCGTGGATCGCGCCGTACGACGACAGAATCAACTGGCCTGTGCCGCTGGCCCGCAGCATAATCAAGCCCTCCGAGGCGAAGAACGTCTTGGCCCCGCCCCAGGCCGTGTCGAGCGTAATCGTCTTCTCGCACGCCACGAACGAGCCGCTCTGCACCAGCAGCGTCTCGCCGGTCAGGTTCAGCGCCGTCATATCGCCCGGCAGCGACGGCGCCACGTTCAACTCACCGCCCTGCGGGCCGGCGCGATAAGTGTTCACAAAGAAGCTCTCGCCGCCCAGCACCGAGCGCGCCAGGCTCTTCAGCAGCCCGCCCTCGGCCTTGGTCTCCAGCGTCAGGCCGGCGCTCATGCTCACCATCGAGCCGCCCTCCACCCGCACCTCTTCGCCGGGGCCGAGCTTGATCGCCGTCAGCGAGTAGGCCGGGCGGTATAAAATGTTTGTCTGCATCGGACTTCTCCTTGAATAGTCGGTCGGCTACAAGCGAGGATTTGCGCGCGGATTGTAGCATCAATCAAACGCTGCTTTGCCAACCCTGCCACTATCTGTGACTGCCACCTCCCACCATGCTCGCCTCTAACCCCATTCGTGTAATTCGTGTAATTCGTGGCCCAGGGTCTTCCCCCCTCGGCCACCTCAACCACTAGGCCACACCCCATGCGCCGTCTCGGTCAGCGCGGCACCATGTTCGCCGCCAGCCTCAACTTCTTCGCCCTGGGCCTGCTCATCGCCGGCCTGGGCCCGGCCCTGCCCGACCTGGCCGCCCAAACCGGGGCCAGCCTGGCGGCCGTCGGCGCGGTCGTCACTGGGCTGTTCATCGGCTCAGTCACCACCCTCAGCGTCGCCGGCCTGCTCAGCGACCGCTTCGGCCAGCGCCCGCTGCTGTTCGCCGGCACCCTGCTCATGCTGGCCGGCCTGAGCGGCGTGCTGCTCAGCCCCAGCCTGCCGCTGCTGCTGGCCTTCAGCCTGCTGGCCGGCCTCGGCAGCGGCGCGCTCGACTTTTGCACCAACATCCTCGTGGCCGAGGTCTTCGCCGAGCGCAGCACCGCCGCCCTCAACCTGGTCAACGTGTTCTTTGGCGTCGGCGCGGTCGTCGGGCCGTTCTTGGCCAGCCTGGCCCTACGCGCGTGGGGCAGCGCCCTGCCCGCCTTGTGGTTCGGCCTAGCCCTGCTGCTGCCGCAGCTTTGGCTCATCCCCCGCTTGGCCGGCACAGCCCGCCCGGCGCGCGGGGCCGCCCGGCCGCGCGCCCTGCTCGGCCGGCTGCTGCGCTCACCCGTGCTCTGGCTGTTCGGGCTGATCGTGCTGGTCTACGTCGGCGTCGAAAACGGCCTGGGCAGTTGGACCACCGTCTACCTCATCCGCACCACCAGCCTAGACACGGCCACCGCCGCCCTGGCCAGCGCCGGGTTCTGGCTGGCCCTCACCGCCGGCCGCATCGTCGTCAGCCTGGCCGGTGGGCGCTGGCCGGCCCACGCCATCCTAGTCAGTGTGTTGGTGGGAACGTGTCTCGGGGGGGCGCTGCTCCTGCTGGGCGTCGGCAGCCTGCCGCTCACCCTGGCCGGCGTGCTGCTCACCGGCTTCTGTTACGGCCCGATCTTCCCAACCACGCTCTCCCTGGTCACACTGCGCTTCCGCGAGGGCACCGGCACCGCCGCCAGCGTGATCGTTGGCCTGGGCAGCGCCGGCGCGGCCACCATCCCCGCCCTGCAAGGCCTGCTGCTGGAGCGCGTCAGCCCAGCGGCCAGCATCGCCCTGATTGCGGGCGGCGCAGCAGTGATGTTGCTGCTCTACGGCCTGCAAACTGTCGCCGCCCGCCGCCTGCCCGCGCAATAAAAGCGGGCCGGTCACATCGCCCCGGATGATCTCCCCGGGGGCTGACCGGCCCGCTTCGTAGTTCACAACCTGCTTGACCTCGCGCTCAGTCGCCGGCCCCGGCCGGGCTGGCCCCCGTGCGCGCCGGCAGCGGCGCGACATACTCATAGGTCGGGTCCTGCGCCTGCTTCTTCAAGATCGCGATGATCTCTTTCCAGGTCTGATACAGCCCCACCGAAGTCGGCGGCAGGTCGTAGGCCAGGGCGCGGTGCAGCTTGCCCAGGTGGTAGCACGGCACCGCGGCGAACATGTGGTGCTCAATGTGGTAGTTCATGTGCCAGTACAGGAACTGCACCACCGGGTTGGTCAAGAACGAGCGCGTGCACAGCCGGTAGTCGTTCACCTCGGCTTGCAGGCCCACGTGCTGCGTGTTGTTGCACAGCCACTGCAGCAGCCCGCCGTAGAACGGCGCGAACGTCACCACCACCGGGATCATCCACCAGCCAAAGTACAGCGAGACGATGACGATCAGCGCGTGCCCGCCCAGGATGATCCGCGACCAGTTGAACAACGCCCGGCGCTGCGCCACCGCCTCCGGCGGGAACAGGTAGTTCTCCCACGGCCCTTGCAACCGCCCCAGGCTCAGCCGGCCCAGCAGCTTCAGCCGGAACCACAAATCCCAGGGGTTGATCAGCGCGCTTTGCAGCAATGACTGGAGCGTAATCTTCTGCGGCAACACCACCTCCAAGTCATACGGCGGGTGCAGCGTGAACTTGTGGTGCTCCTGATGGCTGGCCCAGAACGCCACCGGATTGGCCCAGCCGATGAAGCTGATAATGGACAGAAACAGGCTGTTGAGCGCCCGGCCCTTGAAGACCGAGTTGTGCACGAACTCGTGAAAGGCGTTGAGCAGGAAGGCGTAGAACGTGCCGTGCACGAACAGGATCAGCAGCACCACCCACCAAGGCGCGCGCCCCACAGCGTACACGGCCGACCCGCCGCTGAGCGCCAGCAACCCCAAGAAGCCGAGCGTTTGCAGCCACGCCAGCCAGTCGCTGCGTTGGTTGAGGCTCGCCAGCACCTCGCGCGGCAGCGGCGTGCGGTACCAGGTGATGCGTTGCTTTTCTTTTTCTTGTTCAGCGGCTGACATGCGCAAACACTCCTCGGGCTAAAACCAGGCGATGTGTTGTTGGGATGGTTGTCGGGTGGCCCGACACCGCGTCACTATATCCCCATTTTGGTTGCAAGTAAACGCACAGCCGCCTGTCAAAAAGCGGCGGCTGGGGCTACTCCCCAACCGCCGCTTTTAAGCCCGCCTCCACCCCTTTGGCGCGCTGCAGTTAGCCCATCACGCCCCTGGCTCAGTCGCTTTCTTTTTCTCTCCCGCAGGGTTACAGCTTCAGCCGTGGGTCCAGCGCATCGCGCAGCCCGTCGCCGATATAGTTGAACGCCAGCGAGCACAGCACAATTGGGATCCCCGGCAGCAGCGGCAGCCACGGCCGATTAAACATAAACTGCTGGGTGGCCGCCAGCATGTTGCCCCAAGTGGGGATCGGGTCTTGAATGCCAAACCCCAGAAACGACAGCGACGCCTCGGCCACGATAAAGCCCGACAGGTTGAGCGAAGCGTTCACGATGATCGGCGCCAACGAGTTGGGCAGCATGTGCTGAAAGATGATCTGCCGGTCGCCCGCCCCCAGCGAGCGCGCCGCCTCTACAAACGTCTGGTCGCGCAGCGATAGGATCGCTCCGCGCATCAGCCGCGCATCGTTCAGCCAGCCCAGCCCGGCCAGCACCAGGATGATGATGACGGCCTGGCGCGCGTCGCGCGAGGTCAGCAGCATGATCTTGCCCATGAACGCCAGCACTGGCTCCGGGATCGGGATGGACTGCTCATTGCGGAGCAGCATGGCCGAGATCACCAGCAGCAGCGGCAGCGTGGGGATGGTCGCCAGGAACTCCACCGCCCGCATCAGCAGGCTATCTATCCAGCCGCCGTAGTAGCCGGCGTAGGTGCCCACCGCCATCCCCAGCACCAGCGCAATTAGCGTGGAGGTCAGCGCCACCGTCAGCGAGATGCGCCCGGCATACACCAGGCGCGTGAACGTGTCACGCCCGATGTTGTCGGTGCCCAGCACATGCACCTTGCCGCTGGCCTCATCCACCGTGCCGGGCGCCAGCAGAAAGTCGCCCACCGCCAGCGCGTTCGGCTGAAAGACCGTCACCTGGCGCGCAAACAGCGACAGCAAAAAGATAGCCGCAATCGCAAAGATCGACAGCATCGCCAGGCGGTGGCGGCTAAAGCGGCGCAGCACCAGCCGGGCCGGGCTCTCGCTGGCGACCAGGCGCGTCTCCGTGCTCAGAACGGCAACGTCAGTAGTCACAGTCACGGCAGCGCCTCCTCAGCTAAACCGAATGCGCGGGTCAATCACGGTGTACAACAGGTCGCTGGCCAGCGTCGCCACCACCGTCAGCGTGGCGGTGATAAACAGCAGCGCCATCGCCACCGGGTAGTCCGAGTCGCCCAGCGCCAGCAGGAACAGCCGCCCCATGCCCGGCCACGAGAAGATCGACTCGGTGATGACCGCGCCGCCAAACAGCCCCGGCAGCGCGAACACAAACACCGTGATGAACGGGATCAGCGCGTTGCGCAGCGCGTGGCGCGAGATCACCAGGCGCTCCACCAATCCCTTGGCGCGGGCAGTGCGCACATAGTCCTGCCGCAGCACCTCCAACATGCTGGCCCGCACAAAGCGGCTAAAGCCCGCCACGCTGGCGATGGTCAGCACCGTCACCGGCAGCACCAGGTGCAGCCCCACATCCAGCGCCGAGCCGGGCTGCACGTTGCCCAGCCCCGGCACCAGGTATTCGCGCACGGCCTCCGAGCTGCCCGGCGGCAGGTACGGCAGCCCCATGTTCTGCGGCAAGATGGAGAAGACGAGGATGAAGGCGATGCCGAAGAAGAAGGTCGGCATGGCCGCGCCCAGAAACGCCAGCGTGGTAAAGAAGTAGTCGAAGCGCGAGTATTGGTGGGCGGCCGAGTACACCCCGAGCGGGATGGCCATAACCAGCGCCAGCACCGTCGCCAGCCCGGTCAGCTCCAGCGTTTTGTAGAGCCGGCTGCCGATCAGGTCGGTCACCGGCCGGTCGCGCAGCATCTTCCACGACAGGCCGAAGTCGCCCAGCAGCACACCGCGGCTGGTGCGCCGCCCCACCAGGTCGGCCAGGTGCACCACCTGGGTGCAGCCCACCGTCTCCGTGTGAAAGTTGCCGTCCGGCCCTTGCACCGAGGCTTCCAGCGTCTGGCGGCAGCCGACCACCAGGTCGGCCAAATAGGTCTGGCCGCCGATCTCCAGCGGCCCGCGCGGCTGGCCCACCAGCCAGCGCCCAAAGCGCACCGGCAAATACAGGTCCAGCTCAAAGTACGCCCGGATGCGGGCAAAGTCTTCGGCCGTCAGCCGGAATTTTGGGTTTTGGGCTAACTCGCGCAGCCCGCTCAGCGGGCCACCCGGGGTCAAGTTCAAAAGCGCGTACGAGGCGGTGGCCGACAGCACCACCACCATCATCATCTGTACCAGCCGACGCAGCAAGTATCCGGTCATGGGCAGCCTCGCCGCCGCGCTCAGGCGCGGCCCCTTAGTAGGATGAGACCAGGGTAGAGGCAGCGCGACGCGGCGCCACCTCTACCCTGTGCACCCACGCGGTTCCCCTCTCTCGGCCAGGACCGCGAAAATGCCATGCGTGTTCCCCTCGCCAGCCGGCGATTACGGCAGGAACAGGTTGAAGTCGATGTGCTCCCAACTGGCCGACGGATCAATGATGATCTTGATCACGCCGTTGGCTTCGGCGTCGCGCAGGGCTTCCGACACCCCCACCAGCGTGGTGAAGTCGAGGATGTCAACCTGCCCGCCGATCAACTGCGCTTCGGCGTTCTCGGGCGTGATGAAGCTGATGATCAGGTTCTTGGTCTTCGGCTCGCCGGCCCAGTAGTAGGGGTTGGCCTCGAAGACCATCTTCTCGCCCTTGACCCATTCCTTGAGCACGTACGGGCCGACACCGATTGGGCTCTCGGCGATTTCGGGCACCGTGGTCCACTCGCTGGGCGGCACATCGGCCAGGGTGCGGCCGTCGGCCAGCACGCGATGGGCCGGGTAGATATCGGGCAGGGTCGAGGAGTCGAAGTCCAGGAAGTACAGCGGCGCCTGCGAGCCGGGCAGCGTGGTCACGGTGTAGCCGTTGTCGTGGAACTGAATGTCCTTGATCAGGTCGCAGGTCACGAAGCTGGTAGCGCCCGAGTCGGGGTCGCAGTCCACCTTCAGCTTGAGTTCAAAGTCGGCCTGGCTCACCGGCACGCCGTCAGACCAGATCAGCCCATCGCGGAACTGGATGGTCGTAACCAACTGCTTCATGGTCACCGGGTCGCCGTTGAAGGCCACCACTTCACTGGCCGCATTGAGCACCGACACCCCCTCGGCCAGTTCCTTGATATTGCCGTTGTTGTCCACCACCTGGTCGCCGGCGTTCACGACCACCTCTTCATTGGTGGTCAGGTTGTTCTCGATGGTGCCCAGCGGGTTTTGCAGCAGCGGCTGGAAGTCGTAATTCAGGCTGGTGTAGGCCAGGCCCTGGATCAGCGAGTTGGCCAGCACGGCCGCCTGCGCGCTCTCGACCAGCGTGAACAGCGAGGCCGGCTCCTGCGTAAAGCCATAGACGATGGTGTCTTTGCCGGGGAGTTCCCACTCGTTGACGTTGTAGGTCACGAAGGCCTGGCCGGGCGCCGGCGCGAAGCCTCCCAGCGCCGTCGCACTGGCGCAGGCGATGGTGCGGTAGAAGAGCGTCAGGCTCACCATGTCTTGGGTGAACTCGGCCTGGATTCTGGAGTACGCAGCTAGGCGCTCTTCCTTAATCAGCGTGTTGTTGGCGCTCTTGATGGCGTTGCTGGCGGTCTCATTGCACCAGCCCATGTAGTTCTGGCCCACCCAGCCGTTCTCGGGGAACGGGATTTGGTCGCAGGCATACAGGGTGACGCCGGTTGGGTCGGCCTGGCCCACCCAACCCCACGCGCCCACCTCAAAGTCGCGGCGCGAGTTGCCGGTGGTATCGCCGAACCACCAACTGGCCGGCACATGCAGCCGCACCACTTGCACGCCGCAAGCGGCCATCTGCTGCTCCCATACCGCGCCCCAGGTCTGGCGGAAGGCGGCATTGGTGGTGGTCAGCTTAAAGGACAGCGGGTCGCCAGCCTCGTTCGAGCGGAAGTCGTCGCCTTCGCCCAGCGTCCAGCCGGCCTCGTCCAGCAGCGCCTGACCCTGGGCCGGGTCGAACGGGTAGATCGTGATGTTCTCATCGCCGGCGTAGGCCCAATGGGTGCGCGGGATGTTGGTGTTCATGACCAACGCCGAGCGCTGTTCGTCCGACAGCAGCGGGTAAACGCTGGCCAACAGTTCTTCTTTGTTGGTGCAGTAGGCAATCGCCTGGCGCACGCGGATGTCGGTGAAGATGGGGTGCGGGCGCGTAAACGAGCCGGCCGGCACCTCGACCACCTCGGTTTGGTTCACAATCTGGGTTTGCTGCACAATTTGGGTCTGCACAACCGGCGGCTGGGTTTCCTTCACCACCACCGTGACCGGCACAGGCACTTCGACCGACGGACCCTGACACGCCGCCAGGACCAGGCCCATAGCCACCAGCAGGCCCAGGGAACGAATAAAGCGTTGGCGCATTGTCTCCTCCTCTGGAGATAAGCCATACGAAACAGGATGCCGAGTGAAGGTGGGGATTAATGGCGGTGGGAGGCCTCCGGGTTGCTGGCCCAGGCACGGCGACAAGGAGTAGGTGGGGCGGGGTGTGCCAGCACCCCGCCCCATAGGAGGGGAGTTTTGCGGACCGGCCTGAGGTCTCGCCGGCAGCGTGCCTGCGTGGGCGGGCAGCCCACAGACACCCTGGCGCCGAAATCACAAACAGGTCGCGTCGTCGCCTCCCAAGTGCGCCATGATGGAAGCAGGTTAGCAAATGCCGTGGGGGGTAAGCACCCCCGCTTTAGGGGGTCTTGGGGAGGGGGTAGGGCGGGGGACTTCGCTTGGGGACTCGGGGGATGCTGCGCGAGGGACTCGAAAAGGCTAGCGCCTATTCACGAATTGACGCGGTGCCAGTGACCCGTTGAGTTGAGAAACAAACTGACTGAATTGAAGCGTGTGCAAGGTATTACGTTGCAGTACGGGGGCGTTGCCTGACAACCACCTATGACCCTGTCATTGCGAAGCCCCGCCCACGCGCTTGTAGCAACACGGCGCAATTGGCGGGGTGATTACGAAGCACCCTTTAGGGGGAATCTCACCTGAGCTAATACCGATATATGGGATTACATTCGCCGCGGGCATTAGGATTCTCACCCGCCTTGCGCAGCGTGCCGCCTTCCCCCTGAGTCCCCCGAGTCCCTTCAAGTTCCTAGCGCAGCATCCCCCGCCTCACCCCACCAGCCCCAACTCGCGCGCGGCCAGCGCCGCCTGTGTGCGACTGTGCACCGCCAGTTTGCTGTAGATGTTCTTGACATGCCACTGGATCGTGCTAGGGGCGACCACCAGCGCGTCGGCGATGTCGTGGTTCGAGAGGCCTGCGGCAATCAGCCGCAGCACCGATTGCTCGCGGTCGCTCAGCGCCTCGGACGGCGCGCGGCTCTCAGGCTCACGCGCAGACGGGCGCAGCGGCTGGGTGGCGGCCGTGGCCGAGACCCCCGCCCGCGCCGCCTCCACCGTTGCCAGGCAGGCCAGCCGCAGCCGCTCGGCATAGCCGGCGTGCTCGCCCGGCGCAGCCGCCACCGCTGCCAACAGCGTCGCCATTGGTTTCCCCTCGTCGGCGAACACGCGCACATACCCTTCCGGCTCGGCCAGGCCCAGCGCCCGCACCAGCGCCGCCTGGGCCGCCGCCGATTCCCCAGACGCCTGGCGCGCCAGCGCCTGCACGGCCGACACTTCAATCACGCGCCCGGCTCGCCCCGCCGCCTCGGCCGCCGCCAATAGGCGCTGCAGCAGGCCATCAGCTTCGCGCAGCCGGCCCTGCGCCACGAGCACCCGGGCCAGCGTCAGATGCCCATACTCGTTTAGAAAACCGGGCGGGTCATCGGCACGCAGCCCGCTGCTGGCGGCCCACTCGCCGGCCGCACGCAGATCGCCCTGCGCCAGACAAATGCGCGCCCGCCAGGCCGCCAGCAGCAGCAAGTCTTTGTTGGTCGTGCTGCGGCGCGCCACCTGTTCGGCCTTCGCCATGTAGGCCAGGGCGCTGTCCCACGCACCGCGCGCCTGGTCGAGCCGGGCCCGGGCCACGTAGCCGTCACGCATGAAGGTGAAGTCGCCGCCGGTCTCGGCCAGCAGCAGCCCGGAGTCAATCAATTCGGCCGCGGCGGTCAGGTCGTTCTGCTCGCGCAGCAGCGTGCCCAGGCCAATGCGCTCCACGCCGCCGAAGCACGGCTCGCGCGCCGCCTCCACCCAGGCCAACGACGCGCGGTACAGCGCAATCGCCTGCCGCAGCCGGCCCTGCATCAGCCGCAGGAAAGCCAGATAGTTCATGGCGCTCACGTAGGCCGCCGTGTGGCGCGTGACCGTGCTGGCCGCCACCGCCTGGCCCAACGCCTCGTCGGCCTGCTCGGTCTGGCCCAATAGAATGTAGGCATGCCCCAGCGGCACATGCGCCACCGCGCGCGCCCGGAGGCAGTTGGCCGGGATTAGGGCCAGCGCCTTTTGGCTGTGGGTGACGGCCAGCGCCGCCTCGCCCCGAAAGCGCGCAATGAAGGCGCGGATGATCCACACCTGCGACAGCAGCCAGTCGGGCGTGGCGTGCCAGGCCTCTTCGGTCGCCGGCTGCGCCTCGGCCAGCGGCACCGGGCCAATCTGCGCCTCGGCCGCGGCCACATACGGCTCCACCTCGTCCAGGTGGCCGTGGATGGCGTGCGCCCAGGCCATTTGCAGGCCCAGCCGGGGCTGCGCCCGCACCAGGTCGGCCGGCATGGCGTGCAGCCAATTGAGCATGGTCAGAATCTGGCTGCGCGCCCAGAGCGTCTCAGCCACGGCCTCGATCAGGCGCGTGGCCAGCTCGTAGTCGCGGGCCGCCAACGCGTAGCGCACCGCATCTTCCATTAGCTCGTTCTGCGCGCACCAGACCGCCGCGCGCCGGTTAAGCAGCGCCCAGCGCTCGGGGTCTACTGGTCGCAGCCGCGCCTGGAGAAACTCGGCGAACAGGGGATGATAGCGATACCACTGGCGCTGGTCGTCGAGCGGGGTCAGGAACAGGTTGGCGCGGTCGAGGTAATCAAGCTGCGCCTGCGCGCTGCCGGCCGGCGGTTCAACGCCCAGTTCGGCCGCGCACACCGCCGCGCACAGCGGCGCGCACAGGCGTTCCAGCGGCGCGGTAGCCAGCAAGAAGTGCTGCACCTCTGGCGGCTGCTGCAGCAGCACCTGTTCGGCCAGGTAGTCCACCAGGTAGCGATGGCTGCCGGCCAGCGCCGGCTCGGGCAGGTCGGCCGCCGGGGCCGGGGCCTGCATGGCCAGCGCCGCCAGTTGCAGGCTGGCCACCCAGCCCTCGCTGCGGGCCTCCAGCGCGGCCACGGCTTCGTCGCCCAGGTTGAGCTGCATCGTCTCGTTCAGGAAGGCGCGCACCTCGTCCAGCGTGAAGCGCAGGTCGGCCGCGCGCAGTTCGACCAATTGGCCGCGCGCCCGCAGGTGGGCCAGCGGCAGCGGCGGCTCGACGCGGCTGGTGATCACCAGGTGCATCTGCGCCGGCAGGTGCTCAAGCAAGAAGCTCAAGGCAGCGTGGATAGCCGGGGCCGTGATCAGGTGGTAGTCATCCAGCACCAGCGCAAAATCTTCGGCCACTTCGGTGGCCTGGTTGATGAGGCCGGTGAACACCGCCTCGAGGGTGGGGGCCGCTCCATGCAGCGGGGCCGCGCCGTGAGGCGGGGCCGCGCCGCGCACTGGTTGGAGAGCCGGCACGCCCAGCCCCAACTCCAGCGTGCCCAGCGCCGCGACCACATAAGCGGCAAAGCGCAGCGGGTCGTTGTCGCGCGCATCCAGCGACACCCAGGCCACCGGCCGGCTGCCGACGGCGATCCAATCGCTGAGCAGCGTGGTCTTGCCAAACCCGGCCGGCGCGGCGATCAGCGTCAGCTTGCGGTCCAGCCCGGCTTCCAGGCGGGCCAGCAGCGCCTGGCGCGGCACGCGTTTGGGCCGCACCTGTGGAATGTAGAGCTTGGTTCGGATGAGCGCGTCGGGCTGCCAGGCGGGACCGGCCCGGGCAGTCAGTGCTGTTCTAGAAGGCATACGGCCTCATACCACCGCTAAGGCCAACCGACGACATCGGATTGACGGGGCTACCAAAGATACGCGTGGGGGCCGGCGGCTAAGGCCGGGGCCGGGCACGGAGCAAGTTGTTTCGCTTAATTACCAGGAGGTAGGCGGGGTGGTTCAGAATTTTAAGGTTGGCGCTCAGGCCGCCAAATTAGCCGTGAAATTAAGCTGTTGCCGCGCGCTTTCTCGCGCGCTGTCTTTCCTCCCCTTTTCGCGCCTACGCGCCTTCCATTAGCACCCGTAGCACCCGGAGCCGAGAATTTTCCAGAGACTGCACACGATATACCCAATTCAAATAAGCGAAGGCCGTGTCAATCGCCCGTTCTTCCTAGCGCGGGCTGGTCTTTCCAACACCGGTTACAAGAAATTTTATCGTCGCGTTGGGTCGCCTGTCCCCCGTCGCCGACGCTCCACCACCGCGGCCCTTGCGCCAGCCGACCCGCATTTCCTCTCCCTCCCCAGCCAATGTTAGAATAGCGGCCATGCTTAAAGCGCGTTGGCTGCTCCTCATGTGCCTCGCCGGCCTGCTGGCCGCCTGCGCGGCCCGCACCCCGGTCGTTCCCCCGGCCACTGCCACCAGCGCGCCCACGCCGTCAGACCCCTGGGATGAATTGTTCTTACACACGCCCTACCCTTTCACAGCACCACTGCCCGCCGACGAGGCCACGGTGCTCGATGGCACCTACACCAAGCTGGTCGTCAGTGGACATCCCACCGTCCATTGCGTGCGCTGCCCGGAGTACGCGCCGTACGGCGGCGTGTGGGTCATGAACTTTGACAACGGCATCTTTCGTATCTACCACGCCGACACCGGCTGGCGCGGCATGGCCTCGTACGCTGTCGCCGGCAGCGAGCTGACGCTGTTCAACGACCCCACCTGCCCGGAAGTCAGCGCGCGCTACACCTTCACCCTAGCCGACGGCCAACTGGCGCTGTCGGACCCCTCGGCCGATCCGTGCGCGATTAAGCTGCGCACCATGAACCTGACCCAACTGCCCTGGTCAAGCTGCCAACCCCCCAATCCAGAAGCCGCCATCAGCGGGCATTGGCCCGTGCCTGACGGCTGCGAATAGGCCCCAATTAATATGAACCCGATTAAGACCCCTGGCACCGAGGTGCTGCGCGAGCTTGAGCACCGCCTGCAGCAGCGCCTGGCGGGCGAAACCCGCTTCGACCCTTACACCCGCGCCATGTACAACAGCGACGGCTCCATCCACCAGGTGGCGCCGCTGGGCGTGGTCTTCCCGCGCACCGGCGACGACCTGTGCGCCATTGTGGAGCTCGCCGCCGAGTTTCACGTGCCGGTGCTGCCACGCGGCGCGGGCACCAGCCTGGCCGGGCAGACCGTGGCCGCTGCCCTGGTGGTGGATTGCGCCCGCCACCTGACCGGCATTCGCAACCTTGACCCGGAAGCCATGACCGTGGAGGTCGAGCCGGGCGTGGTGGGCCTGTCGCTCAACCGCTACGCCGCGAAGCACGGGCTGATGTTCGGCCCCGACCCGGCCTCGCTCGACCGCGCGACCTTTGGCGGCATGATCGGCAATAACTCCACCGGCATGCACTCCATTCGCTACGGTATGACCGGCGACCATGTGCTGGCCCTGGAGGCGGTGCTGAGTGATGGCGCGCCGGCCAGCTTTGGCCCCACCACCAACGCCGCCGCCCAGGTGCTGGCCCAGGCTTCCGGCCGCGCGGGCGCCATCTACGCCGCCGCGCTCAAGCTGCGCGAACAATATGCCGACACCATTCGTGCCCGCTGGCCGCGCGTCTGGCGGCGCGCCTCGGGCTACAGCCTCAACTATCTGATCAACTTCTCCGCCAGCACGCCACCTGTTTGGTATCGCCCCGGCGAAGCCTACCCGCCCCAGCACGAGTTCAACCTGGCCCCGGTGTTGGCCGGCTCGGAGGGCACGCTGGCGCTCTTCCGGCGCGCTACGGTGCGGCTAGTGCCGCGCCCCAAGCACACGGTGCTGGTGGTACTGCCCTTTAACTCGGCCGCCGCGGCCTGCGACGCCATCCCCACCCTGGTCAGCTATCGGCCAACCGCCATCGAACTGCTGCCGGAGGCGCTGATTGCGCAGGCGCGCAAGGTGGCCGCCTATGCGCGCCGCGTCACCTTCACCCACGGCGGCGAGGAAACGCTGCTGGTGGCCGAGTTCACCGGCGACACGCCGGCCGAGGCGCTGGCCGCCGCCCAACCCATGGCGGCGATGGGTGGCCGCATTTTGGAAACGCAGGCCGCGCAAGACGATCTGTGGGCCGTGCGGCGGGGCGGGATGGGCCTGATTATGAATGTGACCGGCGACGTGAGGCCGGTGGACTTCATTGAGGATGTGTCGGTGCCGATTGACCGCCTGGGCGAGTATGTGCGCGCGGCCGACGTCATCTGCGCCAAGTATGGCACGCAAGGCATCTGGTACGCGCACGCCTCGGCCGGCTGCCTGCACTTCCGCCCGATGCTCAACCTCTACAGCGAGAGCGGCCGCCAAGACATGCGCGCCATCGCCGCCGAGATCGCGGCGCTGACGGTCAGCCTGGGCGGCGCGCTCAGCGGCGAGCACGGCGACGGCCTGTCGCGCAGCGAGTTCGTGGAGCGCATCTTTGGCCCCGAGCTGACCCAGGCCTTTGGCGAGCTGAAGGCGGCCTTCGATCCGCAGAACGTGCTCAACCCCGGCAAGGTGCTGCCGCTACCGAGCACCGCCGTGGAGCGCGACTTGCGCACGGTGCCCGACCCGCTGCTGCTGCCCATGGCCCCGGTGTTTGCCTTTCGCCGCGAGGGCGGGTTCGCCGCCGCCGTGGATGGCTGCGTGGGCGCGGGCGTCTGCCGCCAGGAAGATGGCGTGATGTGCCCGTCCTATCAGGCCACGCGCGACGAGATGCACCTGACACGCGGCCGGGCCAACGCGCTGCGCGCCGCGCTCTCGGGCCAACTGCCTAAGGGCGCGTTCACCAGCCCGCAAATGCACGCCGTGCTCGACCTGTGCGTGGAGTGCAAGGGCTGCAAGGGCGAGTGCCCCACCGGCGTCGACATGGCCCGCATCAAGTCTGAGTTCCTCAACTACTATCAGGCCGAGCACGGCGTGCCGCTGCGCAGCCGCTTCTTCGGCGAGATCGCGTTCGTGGGGCGGATGGTGCGCCCGCTGGCGGGGCTGGTCAACGCCTTCAACGAGTTCGGGCCGACGAAAGCAGTGATCTCGAAGGTGCTGGGGGTGGCCCCCAAGCGCTCACTGCCGCGCTTCGTCAGCCGGACGTTCCGGCAGTGGTTCAAGCGCCGCCCCGCCCTAGCGGTCGCCGCCGCCCGTGAGGTGGTGCTGTTTGTGGACACCTACACCGACGCGAACACGCCGGCGCTGGGCCAGGCGGCGGTGCGTGTGCTGGAGGCGGCCGGCTGCCAGGTGACGGTGGTGGCGCAGCAAGGCTGCTGCGGCCGGCCGATGATCTCGAAGGGGCTGCTGCGCCGCGCCCAGGAGGCCGCCGGCCGCAACATCGCGGCGCTGGCCCCGTATGCCGAGCGCGGCGTGCCCATCGTCGGGCTGGAGCCGAGCTGCATCCTGACCCTGCGCGAGGAGTATCTCGACTTCTTCCCGCCGCCGCTGCCCGGCGAAACGCCGGACCCGGCCGTCAGGCGGCTGGCCCAGCAGGCCGACGCCGTGGCGAACGCGACCTTCCTTATTGAAGAGTATCTGACCACGGCCGGGCCAGACGGCGCGCGCCCGGTCGACCGGCTGCGCTTCAAGCCGGAGGCCAAAGCCCAGCCCTGGCTGCTGCACGGCCACTGTCACGCCAAGAGCCTGGTGGGCACCGCGCCCACGCTGGCATTGCTGCGCGCCACCGGCGCCGAGGTGCGTGAGATCAACTCAGGCTGCTGCGGCATGGCCGGCTCGTTCGGCTACGAGGCCGAGCACTACGAGCTTTCGCTCCAAATGGGCGAGTTGAAGCTCTTCCCGGCCGTGCGTGAAGGCCGGGTCGCCGGCGCGCAGATCACCGCCCACGGCACCTCCTGCCGCGCCCAGATCATGGACGGCACCGGCACCACCGCCGTGCACCCGGTGGAGATGCTGGTGACAATGATGGCGTAGCACTTGCGCCAGCGCCCGTTCTTCAGCCGGCCATCGCTGCACTATTAGGGCCGACGAAAAACGCGGGGGATGGTCGGCACACTGGTGTGCTAATCATCCCCCGCGTTTTTCGTTTAGGGCCAGATAGGCTGTCTCAGATTTGCACCCGGCGCTGAGCCGGCCCGTCGACGTTGCCCACACCGGCGCATTCAGTTCGCTCAGCGCGTGCGCGTCAAGCTACAACGCCTGCCCCGCCCACAGCAACCCGCGCCGCACCAACTCGCGCGCCGGAGGGAAGTCGTGGAACTCGGAGGCCTGGTGGCCCAGCGTGCAGACGAACACTCGGCCCTGGCCATAGCGCTTGGTCCAGGCGGCCGGCATGACACAGCCCGCCGCCCAGGGCGCGTGCTCGCCGCTCAGGGTGGTGGTGGCGAGCACCTCAATGCTGGGGTCGACGTGCATAAAATACTGCTCAGAGTGATAGGCAAAGTCGCGCGGCAGGCCGGCCGTAATGGGGTGCTCGGGCGGGGTGATTTGCACGCTGTAATCAATGCCGCCGCCGGGGTGCGCCACCCACTGCCCGCCCACCATAAACTGATAGTTGGTGGCCTGCCGGAACGAGTCGGTCACGCCGCCATGCCAGCCGGCGAACCCGGCCCCGGCCTCCACCGCCGCCAGCAGACCCTTCTCTTCTTCGGGCTGGATGGTGGCCATGGTGATGCACTGGACGATGAGCTGATAGCCGCGCATCCGCTCGGCGTCGGCGTAGACCTCCGAGCCGTTGACCACATCGACCGTAAAGCCGGCGGCTTCGAGCAGCGGCACGAAGATGCTCATACTGGCCTGCGGGGTGTGACCTTCCCACCCGCCCCACGCACACAAGGCGTTCGGCATGTTC
>JBBRZY010000014.1:0-17096 GCA_038252885.1 Anaerolineales bacterium
AAGACCGATACTTTCTTGGCCGTGGCCTACCCCGAGTGGGTGCGCCACATGCCGGGGCTATATGTGGATTTGGGCTACGGCTTCTTCCCGATCACCTCAGTGGAGACGCGGCGGCGACTGGGGCGGCTGAACCCCGGCTTGCAGGTGTTGGGGGTGGAGATCGACCCGCAGCGCGTGGCGGACGCCGAGCCGTTCGCGGCCGAGGGGCTGAGTTTTCGGCTGGGCGGCTTCAACTTGCCGCTGAAGCGCGGCGAGCGCGTGAGCGTGGTGCGGGCCTTCAACGTGCTGCGGCAGTATCCCGAAGCGGCGGTGGCCGAGGCGCTAACGGCGTTGGCCGCGCCGCTGACGCCGGGCGGGCTGATCTTGGAGGGCACCTGCGACCCGCTGGGGCGACTGCTGACCTTCAACTTATATCAGAAGCAAGGGGCGACGCTGGCGCGGACGGCGCTGGTGCTGGCCCCGACGCTGCACGCCGGGTTTATGCCGCGCCAGTTTCAGGCGGTGCTGCCTAAGAACTTCATCCACCATGCCGAGCCGGGCGGGCCGATTGATCGCTTCTTTGGGGCGTGGCACGCCGCCTGGCAGGCGGCCCGCGCGCAGGCCCGCGACCCGCGCCAGGTGTTCACGCTGGCGGCGCGCCGGCTGGCCGACACGTATGGCTACCCGGTGGACAAGCGCCCCGCCCTGCTGCGGCGCGGGTTTCTGGTGCTCGGGCCAGAGTGGCCGTTGGCGCTGGGGTTCGCGCCGGCTACGGGGTGAGGCGGTAGACCACGACCGGCGGGCCGGCGGCGCTGACGTAGACGGGCGTGAAGCCAGGCGGCGCGGCGGCGGGGTCGAGCAGGTAGGCCAACTGCGGGCGCAGGCTGGGTGTGGTGGCGGCGTCGAGCACCAGGTAGGTGGCGCTGTGCGTCGCCGCGTAGGCCAGCATGGTGTTAAGGTCGCCGTAGGGCAGCCACTCCCAGGTGGCACCGGCGTAGAACGGCACCTGACGCTTGCGGGCCAGGATGTGCGCGCCAGGTGGAATAACCTCGCGCAGGGCCAGGCCAGCGGTGCGGTACTCGGTTGGCTGCGGGATGAGGAACGGGCCGGCCACGTCGGCGGCGGTGAAGGCCAGCAGCGTGAACGCCACCAAGATGGCTACCAACGGCCAACGGCGGGAGCGGCCGGCCACCATGAGCCGGATGACCGGCAGCCAGGTGTCGAGCACGTGCCAACCGCAGGCCGCGAGCAGCAGGGCGGCCGGCAGCGCGGGCAGGAAGTAGCGCGGATCGACCACCGAGAACGGGATAAGGCCCAGCGGCACGAACGGCACCAGCAAGAACGCGGCGCGGCGGCGCGGCAGCCCCACGATCCCGGCGAGGGCCGGAATGATCCACAGCGGCGTCATTAAACTGAGCGACGTCAGGCCGAGGCGCAGCTCCAACAGCAGGTTGCGCAGGTAGCGACCGGCCAACTCCAAGGGGCTGAGGGCCGGCACCGGCAGCGGCTGGTGCGGGTCGTTCAGATAGTTTTCGTATAGGTCGTAGGCCTTCTCATAGGCGAAGGGGTCATTGGGCTGGGCGTCGAGCGCGGCCGAGTGCCACTGGGTGATGCGGGTCTTGGGGCTGACGACTGAGCCGGTCTGCTGGTAGAGGAAGGTGGCATACGGCACGGCGAACAGTGCCAGCCCTAGCAGGAACACCAGGGCCGGCGCGACGGCCGCGCGCTTGAGCCCGCCAACGATCAGCAGCACGGCAATCAAGCCGAGCACCACCGCCTCCCAGCGGACGAGATGGGCCGCGCCAAGCGCGAGGCCGGCGAGCCCAAAAGTCCACAGCTCATGGCGGGTGAGGCCGCGCCAGAGCAGCGCCCAGGCGGTGAAGAACAACAGCGTGTAGAGCGGCTCGGCCACGGCCTCAAAGTTGGCTTGACCCAGCACCAGCGCTGGCACCAGCGCCACGAACAGGCCAGCGCGGAAGCCGGTCTGCTCGGTTGCGAGATGGCGGCCCAGCCAATAGATGGGGAGGACGAGCAGGCTGCCGAACAACAGCAGGTTGAGCTTGGAGGGCAACTCGGCGCTGCCGCCCAGCAGGTAGACCAGCGCGGCGAACAGCGAGAAGCCGGGCGGGAAGTCCACCTGGAGGGTGCGGCCGTCGCCGGTGTAGCCCAGCCCCGCCGCCAGGTTGCGGCCGAGGGTGAGGAACAGGCCCTCGTCGGTGCCGATGACAAAGCGCACATTGACGGCCAGCAGCCGCACGGCCACCGCCACCACCAGCAGCACCCACAGCGGATGACGCAAGCGCCAGTCGAGCAGCGTGGCGGCGGCGCGCGCCCAGAGCGATGGCGGCGGGCGCGTGGCGAGGACGGGTTTTGAATCAGTCGACATATTCGGCATCCAGCTGGGGGGCAGGCTCGGCCGGCCCGAAGCGTAGGTGGAAAATATACACGATGGTGGCCCAAATGGTGCGGTAGCGCGAAAGGAAGCTAAAGGCCCACTTCGACTGGCCGTGGGCGCGCGGGCCAAACGTGACCGGCACGGTGAGCACGCGGAGGCCGGCCCGCCGCGCCGTGAAGAGCACATAGAGGTCAAACTGAAAGCCGGCAGGGGGCCGCACGAGGCGCGCCAGGTGGCGGCGATGAAAGAGCTTGGGCTGGGCGTTGATGTCGGTCAGCGGCATGCGCAGCACGGCCGAGGCCAGCAGCGCCATGGTATTGGTCACCAGGCTGGCGCTTAAGTTGCGAGCGGCGCGTTTACCCTTGACCAACACGCGGGCCGGGTCGGGTTGGGCCAGCAATTTGTGATAGGCATCGAAGCAGTCTTGAGGGGTGTACTGCATGTCGGCGTGCGAGTAGCCGACGATCTCGGCGCGCGCCGCACCCAGGCCGGCGAAGGTGCCATGCCCAAAGCCCCGGTTGACCGGCACGGTGACGACGCGCGCAAAGCTCAATTCCGGCTGGAGCAACTCGCGCTCAAGCACGGTGGCGGTCGCGTCGGTGGAGCCGTTGTTCACCAGAATTAGTTCATGCGGCAGGCCGGTGGCGGCGTGCGCCTGCGCGTAGGCGGCCAGCAGCAGCGGCAGGTTGTCGGCCTCGTTGTAGCAGGGCAGCACAATGGCCAGGCGCTGGCCGGTGGGACTGTCAGGCATGAGCGCGGGCCTGATGGGTGTGGTAGTTGGGCAGCATCGCCGGGCGGCGCGGCACAGTGCGGAAGTACGCTTCCCAATACTCGTAGGTGCACACATCGTCGGGCGTGCCGAAGCAGATGTAGTGATCCACATCGAACAGGCGCGCGCGGCGGCCTTGCGCCACCAACTCACCGAGGGCGGCGTCGACATAGAACTCGCCGTTGACACGGTGGTTGCGGGCGATGAGGGCGTCGGCGGCCTCGAAGAAGAAGCGCGCCTGACGGAACCAGAATGCGCCAGTGATGCCAGGGTCGGCCGACACCGTGGGGCCGAGAAGCTGCTTGACCGACACGCCGGTGACGGTGCCGTCGGGCGCGGCCTGGACCCAACCATACTGCTGCGGATAGCGGTTGGCGTGCGGGTGGTTGCGGAAGGTCCACACGACGGCATCCACACTGGGGTCGGCCGCAAGGGCGGACCACGCCGCCTCGTCGTAAATAAAGGCGGTGTCGCACGGGCCGATGAAGAGCGGCGCGGCCGGGTCGAGCGCGTCGCGCGCCAACAGGCAAGTGCTGGCCTGGCCGGCGGTCAGTCCGTGGGCGGTGACGACTTCGATTGGGCGGCCAGGGTCGCCGCGCAGCGCGGGCAGGAGGCCGGGGTGACGCAGCCGCTCGGCCTGGGCCACCACCAACCAGCGCTCGGCGGGGGGCAGCGAGTCGAGGGCGCGCTGCACCATTGGCCGGCCGGCCACCGGCACCAGCGGCTTTGGCTCGGCGTAGCCAGCATGGCTAAAGCGCGCCCCGGCCCCGGCCATCGGCACCAGCACTGCCCCAGGGGCGGGCGGCAAGCTGGGGCGCCAGTCAGCATGTTGAAAGTAGTGCGACCAGCCCAAGTACTCGCCCAGGTCTTCGGGTGTGCCCCACTGTAGGAAGTGGCGCAGTTCGTAGATGAGCACCGGCAGCGCGTCGGCCAGCAGCAGGTTGTCAGGCGAGCTGGCGTAATACTCGCCCTGGGTTTGCAGCCCGACCGCCACGGCCTGGCGATAGTAGTGTTTGAGCAGCGCGCCGCTGCGAAAGTAGTAGGTGCCGGACGAGGCGTACTCGTTCAGGCGATCGGCAGTGAAGCACCCCTTCTCTTTGATTTCCAACAGTTGATCGCCGGCATGGCGGAGGTAGGCGTACAGGTTGGGCCCGAGGCTATGTGGGTGAAAGCCGCGATAGGCCGTCAGCGCGCCAGCCGGGTTGCGCGCCGCCAGGGTGCGCTTGAAGTCGGCGTAGTCCCAACTGACTGAGAAGTCGCAGTAGTTGAGGATGACCGGCTCGTCGTCGGCGATGTAGTCGGCGGCGGCCAGGGCCGAGTGCACCGGGCCGAGCTTATGCGGCGGAATGCCGACGATGCGCGCGGCCGGCGCGATGGACTCCAGCACCGCGCGCAGGGGCGTGTGGTCGAGGTGGTCCTGGGCGCAGATGAAAAGAAAGTTGGTCTCGCCGGGGAACATCGCCACCACATGCGCGATCATGGGCAGCCCGTCAATCTCAATCAACGGCTTAATGGCGGCATAGCCCGCGTTTACAAACCGGTCGCCACGACCGGCCATTGGGATCACTATTTGCATAGGTCGTTTCACTCAGTAAGGCGCGAAAATTCAGTCAGGCCGCGGGCAGCGAAGCGGCGCACACGCATGAGGCTAGTCTGAATAACACCGGTTGCTCCTGGTTCACCTGGCCGGTTGCGGCCGGCCATCATTATATATTGGGCGGGTGGTGTAATCCCGGTGGTTGTCCTCAAGCAAGCTCCGCAAAACGACGGCTACATCAAAAGTTGGCGAAGCGCAAAGGTCGAGCCGCAATGATTAGGCGGGGCAGTCAGGCCGCCTCCTTGACCACCACCATGCCCTGCCCGCCGTGGCCGTAGTCGAACAGGCGGCGGAAGGCAAGCTCGGGGGCGCGGGTTTGAAAGCGCTCGAACGCGCCGGCCACGCCCTGGATGCGGCTGCCGCGATAGGCGAAGTAGTCGTCAAAGATGATGACGCTGCCGGCCTGCAGCGCGGGGCGCATGAAGTCGAGCGCTAACTCGGCCGGCGTGCCCAGGTCGCAATCGATGAGCGCGACGGCGATGGCCGGAATGCCCAAGTCGGGGGCGGTCCGGCCGGCCAGCGTCGTCTCGAAGTAGCCGGGCACGAGCTTGAACGGCGCGCGCTGGCGGAAGTGGCGCTCCAGCCGGCGGGCGGTCAACGCGTGGCTGCTGCTGAAGTCGCCCTCTTTAAAGAACGGGTGCTGGTCGCGGGCATCGAAGTACTTGAAGCCGCCCTCGAACGAGTCGAAGCCCCAGAAGGTGCGCGGCGGCACGGCTTTGGGCCGCAGCCGCCGGTCGTTCTCGAAGGCGGCGATCAGGGAGGTGCCTTCGTACACGCCAAATTCCAGGTAGTCGCCGGGCAGGGCTTCGAGCGCCGCCAGGTAAAACGCTTTCTTGAGTGCCAGCGTCTTGCCGATGTTGTGCTCGATGGCCGGGTGCAGGCCAGAGACGAGCTGCACCACCAGGGTTTGCAGCCAGTGGGCGCGCTTGGCGGCCTCAAACATCACGCAGTGCCCCGCAGAAGGCAATAACCACGGCGTCAAACATCGGCCCAATCCTCGCAGAAGTCGGTACAGACGGCGTTGAAGGGCATGGCTTTTAGTTGAGCGCGAAACTCGGCGATGCGGCGGCGCGGGTGCTTTTGCAACTCGGGCGACACCAGGCACAGCTTGAAGTGGGGCCGGAGGGCGGCGTAGGTGGCGGCGTCGAGCGGCAGGCGCGTGAAGCAATCCACCCAGACCCACTCGGCCAGCCCAGCGAAGGCCAGGGCGAACTCAAGCGGCTCGTACTCGGAGTAGCGCACGGCCACGCGCCGCTCGCCGCCGCGCACGAGCTGAACGAGCGTGGGGTTGGCGACATCGAGTAGAAAGAAGTCGCGGAGGGCGTGGCGCTCGGCCAGCGCCAACACGCGCTCTTCCAGCCCGTCGCACTTGACGTTGAAGATCAGCAGCGCGTGGTGGTAGGCGGCCAGCAAGTCGGCCAGCCGCTCGCCGGGCTGAAACGGATCGTGCGCCAAAATTAACTCGCCGCCGTCGGCGCGCACATCCACTTCGATGCCGTGCTGAGGCGGCACGCGGCGCAGGTGCTCAACGGTATTCACGCGGTGTTCGATCAGCAGCGGCGGGGAGGTCGTGGTCACGGTTGCTTTCTGAGCGCTAGCGGCGCTTGACGGCGCAGGACACATGCGGCGTGTTGAAACAGTGCTTGGCGGCCAGCACTTCGGTGAGAAGGCGGCCTTCGGCCTGAGCCGGCGCGGGAATGCCCAACAGGTAGGCCAGCGTGGGCGCAACGTCGATGGTGCGCACGCGGGTGGCCTGGAGGGCGCGGATGGAAGGCCCGGCCAGGTAGAAGGTGGCATACAGGTTGGTGTTGGCGCGGCCAGTGCCGGACTGCGGCAGGTGGCCGTGGGCCGCCCACCAGACGGTCGTGTCGCGGATGGGCGTGCCGCCCTCGGCGAAGTCGAATTGGTAGGGCGGGTTGACAAACACAATCACGTCGCCGGTCTTGTCGGCGTTGGCCATGCTGGCGGTGGCCCAGCCGTCGGGCAGCGCGCCGGCTTGCTCGCGGGTGAACACCGCGGCAGTGACGGGCGTGCCGTCAGTATCCTTAAGGGTGCGCCAGGCATCCATGATGCGTTGGCGCACGGCCGTATACTCGCTGGGCTTCACCACACCGTTCGGCTCGCGGCCTTGCAGGTTGATGTAGATCATGACCGCGCCGCCGACCCAGCAGGCCTTGGCGAGCACCGCGTCGCTGGCGAGACAGTTACTGGTCTGTGGCACCGGCTGCATCCCCGCCGCGCCGAGCACGTAGGGGGCGTAGACCGCCTTCCAGGTGGCCGCAAAGCCGTGGTCGGAGGTGGCGGCCACGATGGTGTCCGGCGGCATGGCTGCCCAGGCGGCGGCGAGAATTTGGTCGGCCCCAATGTAAGTGTCATGCAGGTAACCCAGGCGCTTCGCAACCAGGCCGTCGGGTTGGCCGTCGCGGTCGGCGTCGTCGTAGACCGGCGCGTCGGGCGTGACCAGCGCCAACATGGCGTGCTCGATGATATCGAGATTGATGTAGCCCACCAGCGCCAGATTGGTGTCGGGCGCATACTCGCTCAACAGGTAGTGCAGCACTTGCGCATCCCACGGGATGGTCAAGGCGGCGGCTTCGGCGTAGGTGTCTTCGTCGATCAAGCGCTCCCAGGCCAGCGCACCGCCCACGCCCAGGCGCGCGGGAAAGTTGTCGGCCAGGTAGTCTTCTAGCTCGGCGGGCTGGGCGTTGACGCGCGTGATGGCCGAGACAAAGAACTTCACCTGGCTCAGGTCGGGCGTGAGCGCCAACAGCTTGAGGTAGAACCCGGCGGTGCGGCCATCGTCCACACCACCGTTGAGCTTGAGCCGCACTTCGGCCCAGTCGTTGAGGGCCAGGTTGGCAATCAGGCCGGCGCCGTCGTGCACGCTGACGCCGTCGTAATTGAGGCGGCCGTCATTGGTCGAGTCGTAGAAGCGCAGCGCGTATTCGTAGACCGGGCCGGTGAACTCTACCTGCCGCAGCGTGGCGCCTTTGAGCGGGCTGTAGCTGGCCGGCGCGCCGCGACCGGCGGCGGCCGGCGTGAGCGTCAGATGGTCGAAGAGCAGGCCCCAGGCATTTGCGCCCTGCTCCACCACCGGGTCGGCGTAGTTCTGCGCGACGCCGGCGCGGGTGTAGGTGCGCCAATAGTGCACGGTCGGCCCGGCGATGGCGGGCTGGTCGGATGAGTTCCAGTCGAACATCAGCACCTTAAGGCCGGCGCGCTCGGCGGTCTCGGGCAGCGTTTCGGCCTCCAACTTGGAAAAATCACCGAACTGGTAGCTGTCACCCATGCCCAGACCGTGCTGCGTGAAGACATTGTTGATCGAGCCGTGCGTGCCCGCCCACGCGCCGGTGACGATGGACGGCCAGCCGACGCGGGTGCTGGTGGGCAACTGGGGCACCATGCCGCCGCGGGCCATGCTGCCTTCGGCCTCCAGGCGCGCAAAGGTGGGCAGCAGCCCTTCGGCCGCAAACTGGCGGAAGAAGTCGGGCTGGCCGCCATCGGCGGTGAAGAGCAGCACGTGCTGGGTGGGCGCGGCGGCTGGGGCGGCGGCGCTGGCGACAACTGCTAGGGGCTGGCCGCCGAGCGGCGTGAGCAGCAGCAGCGCGAGCGTTAGCGGCGCACGCCAGGCGCGTAGGTTCCAGAAGGGCAAGCGGCGAGGTCCTTTCGATCGGTCGGCAGTGTAAAGGCAATTGGGAGGCGCGGCAAGCCCCACACCGCCGCAGACTATGGTGGATACGGCGCGGCTGCATCATCGTGACCGAGTTGTGACCCAAAAAAATGCGGAATGCCGCTATTCTGTTAGGCGTAGGGGCAGGCCCGCCGCCTGGGCCGAAAGACCTGCCCGCGCCACAGCGCCAGCCGCTATAGAATGAGGCCCCACGGGCGCGCGCGGGTGCGGACGGCCAGAAGCGCCGGTGGCCGTCTCAAGTTTGACGCCGGCCCATCACCAATCAAAAGCGAACGGACCTTATGTCTATCGTGCTTGAAACGCTTACCAAACGTTACGCCGGCGACCCAGTGGTCAACCGCGTGTCGCTCGAAATTGCCGACGGCGAATTCTTTGTGCTGATCGGCCCCAGCGGCAGCGGCAAGAGCACGGTGCTGCGCATGATCGCGGGGCTGAATACGGTGGACGAGGGCCGCGTGTGGCTGCACGGCCGCGACGTGACCTTCGCCCGGCCGCAGCAGCGCAATGTAGGCTTTGTGTTCCAGCACTACGCGCTCTTCAAGCATATGTCGGTTTCGGAGAATATCGAGTTCGCGCTGCGGGTGCGCCGCCAGCCAGCCGAGGTGCGCCGCCACCGCCGCGACGAACTGCTGGAACTGGTGGGGCTGGCTGGGCTGGGCAAACGGATGCCGGCCCAACTTTCGGGCGGGCAGCAGCAGCGCGTGGCGCTGGCGCGCGCCCTGGCCCACCAGCCGGACGTGCTGCTGCTGGATGAGCCGTTCGGCGCACTCGACGCCAAGATTCGCATCGAGCTGCGGCGCGCGCTGCTGCACATTCAGCGCGAGCTGCACATCACCACCATCTTCGTCACACACGACCAGGAGGAGGCCTTTGAGCTGGCCGACCGCCTGGGCGTGATGAATTTTGGCCGCCTGCTCGAAGTGGGCGCGCCCGGCGAGCTTTACCAGCACCCGCAGACCGAATTTGTGGCGACCTTCCTGGGCACTGGCAACTTGTTGGCGGGCGAGTACGCCGCGGGCCAGGTGACGGTCGGCCCGCTGCGGTTCCCCATGGCGACCGAGACAGCCAGCACAGACACCCCCCAGCCGGTGCAGGTGCTCTTCCGGCCGGAGGACATTGTGCTGGCCGGAGCGCCGGACGACCTGAACGTGGCGCGGCTGGGAGCGGGCGTGGTCGAGCAGACGACCTTTGCCGGGCCGTGGGAACGCGCGCGCGTGCGGCTGCCCACCGCCCCCGGTCTGCGCCCGATTGCGCCGGCCGTGCCGTATGGCGAGGACACCTTTTTGGTGGAGGCCAGCCGCACGCTGCAGCAGGCCCACCGCCTGCCGCTGGCGGCCGGCGACCCGGTGTGGGTGGGCGTGGCGCGCATCCATGTGCTGGCGCATCGCGGCTTTAGCTTCTTGATCCCGACCGATGGCTCGCCGGAGAGCCAGGCGGCGTTGGCGCTGGGCGGGCAGATGGCCCGGCTGGCCCATGCGCGTGTGACGCTGCTGGGCTATGGCAAGCCGGCCGAGGCGCTGGCGGCCCCGCTGCAAGCCGCCAAAGAGGCGCTGGGCAGCGGCCTGGCCGGGCTGGAGGTGCGCACCGTGCCGGAGGCGCTGGCGGCGGCGGTGGCGCTGGAGTCTGAGCGCCAGCCATACGACCTGGCGATTATCGGCTGCGAGGCGGGGACGCGGCCGGCATTGGCCGAGCGCATCCTGGCGAACGGCCCCGACCACCTGCTGCTGGTGACGCACGCCCAGCCGCTGCCGGGCCGGGCGCTGGTGAGCGCCCGCAGCGGCGAGCCGAGCAAAGAAGAAGTATTGTTCGCGGCCTCACTGCTGCACTACCTGGGCGCGCAGGCCACGCTGATGTCGGTGGTGCCGGCTGACGCGCCGGCCACGCGCGCCCGGACTGAGCAATTCCTGGCCGACGGCGCGCGCACGCTGGCCGCGCTGGGCGTGCAAACGGAGATCAAGCTAGGCGTCGGGCCTGTGCGGGAGGCGATCCTAGACCAACTGGCGGCCGGCAAGCACGACCTGCTGCTGCTGGGCGCGCCGCTGGTCCATTCGGATCGGCCCTTCTCGCTGGGCGGGGTGGTCGCGCAGCTGCTGGAAGCGCCGATCAGCCAACCCGTGTTGATCGTGCGGTCGCGGTTCGTGGCAGGCCAGCCGGGCTACACGACGGCCGACGGGCGCATTCGGATCATCGAGGAAATTGTCACATGAACAGGAAAATCGCGCGGGGATTGGGCGTCGTGTTAGCCGGCCTGCTGGGGCTGGCCGCCTGTTCGCCCGCGACTGTTGCGCCAACTGGGGCCGGGGGCGGCCCAGGCGCGGTGAAGCTGATCTTGGGAGCCTACACAACGCCGCGCGAGGCCTACGGCGAGTTGATGCCAATCTTCGCCGCCCAGTGGCTGGCGCAGACCGGGCAGAAGGTGACTTTTGAAGAGTCGTACCTGGGCTCTGGCGCGCAATCGCGCGCGGTGGTGGAGGGCTTTGAGGCGGATGTGGTCGCGCTCTCGTTGGAAGCCGACATCACGCGCATCGTCAATGCCGGGCTGATCACGCATGACTGGAAGGCCACGCCGTATGGCGGCATCGTCAACGACAGTGTGGTGGCCTTCGCGGTGCGCGCCGGCAACCCCAAGAACGTGCACGACTGGGCCGACCTGGGCCAGGCGGGGCTGGAAGTCTTGACTCCCAATCCGGGAACCAGCGGCGGCGCGATGTGGAACATCTTGGCGCTATACGGCGCGGCGCTGCGCGGCCAGGTGGCGGGCGTGGCGGCCAACGACGAGGCGGCGGCGACGGCCTTCCTGGTAACTGTGCTGCGCAACGTGACCGCGCTGGATAAGGGCGCGCGGGAGAGCCTCATCAACTTCGAGAGTGGTGTGGGCGATGTCGCCATCACGTACGAGAACGAGGTGCTCACGGGCCAGCAAGCCGGGCAAGATTACGAGCTGGTCATCCCCCGCGCCAGCATTCTGATTCAGAGCCCGGTGGCGGTGGTGGACACGTACGTGGACCAGCACGGCACGCGGGCCGTGGCCGAGGCGTTTGTGGCGTTCCTGACGACGACCGAGGCGCAGCGCATTTTTGCCCAGCATGGTTTACGCTCGCCCGACCCGGTGGTGCAGGGCGAAACCGCGAGCCAGTACCCGGCGGTGGCCGACCAGTTCGACATCAGCTTCTTCGGCGGCTGGGTCGAGGCGACCCCCAAATTCTTCGACGCGACGGCCGGCATCTACGCCAACGCCATCGCCGCCGCGCAAGGACAGTAACCGCATGAGTGTTACAACCGCCCTGCCACCCGCCCCGCGCCCCGCCCGCCCGCAGGCCGTCGCGCACTGGGGACGGTGGGGCTTGCGCGGCACGGCCCTAACGTACCTGACCGTTCTGCTGCTGATCCCGTTGGCCGTCATCTTCCGCGACGGGCTGCGAGAGGGGCTGGGCGGGTTGTGGGCGGCCGTGCGCGCGCCCGCCGCCTGGAGTGCGTTGAGCCTGACGTTGTGGACGGCGGCGGTCATGGCGGTCATCAACGCCGTTATGGGCACGCTGACCGCCTACGTGCAAGAACGCTTCACCTTTCCGGGGCAGAGCGTGCTGAATGCGCTGATCGATCTGCCGCTCGCCATCCCTACGCTGGTGACGGGCGTGATGCTGGTGGTGCTGTACGGCCCGCAGACCGCCATCGGCGGTTGGGCGCAAGCGGTGTTCGGGTCGCGGATCATCTTTGCGCCGCCGGGCATCATCCTGGCGCTGCTGTTTGTGACCTACCCATTTGTGGTGCGCGCGGTGCAGCCGGTGCTGGCCGCGCTCGACCATGATGAGGAAGAGGCGGCCGCCACGCTGGGGGCTGGGGCGCGCCTGATCTTCTGGCGCGTGACCCTGCCGGCGCTGGCAGTGCCAATCGCCAGCGGCACACTGTTGAGCTTTGCGCGCGCCATCGGCGAGTTTGGGGCCATCGTGATTGTGGCCGGCAACATCCCGTTCAAGAGCCAGACGGCGGCCGTGTATGTGCTGGGCGCGGTGGAGTCTGAGAACAGGCTGGCGGCCAGCGCCGTGTCGATTGTGATGCTATTGATCGCCTTCACGCTGGTGCGGCTGGTCGACTGGCTGCAGCACCGCCGGCCGGAGCGCGCCGAATGAGCCAGCGCCAACTGACCGCGCCGCCGGATGGCCTGGGCGCCCGCTGGAGCCGCCGCTTACTGATTGGCCTGGTGTGGGCCTACGCCGCGCTGTTGGTGGTGGCCCCGGTGGTGGCCTTGCTGGCGGGCGCATTCCGCGAAGGGCTGGGGGCGATTGTGACAGCCCTGAGCCAGCCGGAGGCGTTGGCCTCGTTCGCCCTCACGCTCAAGATCGCCCTGGTGGCGGTGGTGGTGCACGGCGTATTCGGCACCATGGTGGCCTGGGTTCTGGTGCGCCATCGGTTTCGCGGCCGGGCCTGGCTGAACGCGCTGATTGACTTGCCGTTCGCGGTGTCAGCGGTGGTGGTCGGTTATATGCTGCTGCTGCTGTTCGGCCGCACTGGCCTGCTCGGGCCGTGGCTGGCGACGTTGAACATCCAGGTGGCCTTTGCGTGGCCCGGCCTGGTGCTGGCGACGTTGTTCGTCACCCTGCCCTTTATGATCCGCGAGTTGATGCCGGTGATCGAGGCCTTTGGGCCAGAGCAGGGCCAGGCCGCCGCGACGCTGGGCGCGAGCGAGTGGCAGACCTTTTGGTGGGTGACGTTCCCGGCGCTGCGCTGGGGTTTCGTTTATGGCTTGGGGCTAACGCTGGCCCGCGCGCTGGGCGAGTTCGGCGCGGTGCTGGTGGTGGGGGGCGGCATTCAGGGCCGCACCGACACGGCCACGATCTTTATCTTTCACGCGCTGGAGGAGCGCTAGTACGTCGGCGCATACAGCGTGGCGCTGGTGCTCGGGCTGGTATCGCTGGTGCTGGTGACCAGCATTGATGTGGTTCGCCGCCGCGTCAAATAGGCGCGCTGGACGGTTAAAACCGCAGCAACACAACCCGCCGCCCGCCGGCGCGCGCCGAGTCGCCAGCGAAAGCAATGCGGCCAGGGAATACGAGCGCCGCACATAAATAGGGTATAGTTGGCCGCCGAACGGGCGCGCCAATGTTAACGATTCACCCGCACACCTCCACCATCAACCCACACCCATCATGCGCCGCCAGCGTTTCAACACCCTGCCGGTAACGCTCAACGCTTTGCTGGCGCTGCTCGGCGCGCTGGTGGTGAGCGTGACCGCTCTGAGCCTGGTGGAACAATTCGCCGCCGGGCAGGCCCTGGCGCGGGTGGCGGCCGCCCAAGCCGGCGCGGCCAACGCCATCGCGCAGACCGGGGCCGCGCTCCAGGCCGAGGCGACCGAGTGGGCCAAGCGCCCCGCCCTGCTCGACCTGCTCCAAGCGGATGATCCGGCCGCCCTCCAGACCTACTTCATTCAAGCCTTGTTCACCAGCACCGCTGACGCCATCGCCCTGGTGACCGACGACGGCATGCGCGCGGCCGGTGGACTGCCGGTGGCGTGGCCGGCGGCGACGGCGTTCGACGCCTACACATATGTGAGCGTACCGGAAGGCCTGGCGCTGGTAGTCGCCGCACCGCTGCCGGAGCCGCTGACGGGCTATGTGTATCTCAGCCACCGGCTAGACCGAGACTATGGCGGGGCCATCGGCGCGGCGGTGGGACTGGCGGTGCGCGTCAGCCCGACCGACCAGCTGACGGCCGCCGCCGCCCAGGCTGAACTGCGCAGCCGCGCCGTGCGGTTGGGTGCACCGCAGGCCGCCTGGCTGAAAAGCGCCGGCGAGTTTGTGGCCAGCGGGCCGTTAGCCGGGCCGGCCGGCGAGCAGGTGGGGGTGCTCGAAACGGTGCTGCCCGACACCGAACTGAAGCGCCAACTGTTGGACTTGCGGCGGACGCTGTTCATCACCAGCATCGGCCTGGGCGGGTTGGTGGCCATCGTGAACTTGCTGCTGAGCCTGCGCGCCAGCCGCCCGATGGTGGCGCTGACCGGCGCGGCGGCCCGCATCGGCGCGGGCGATCTGCATACGCCGGTGCTGGCCCTGCCCGACGCCCAAACGAACGGCCTGGCGTTGGCGTTGGAAGACATGCGCCGCCGGCTGCTCGACCTGACCGCCAACCTGCAGCGCCAACAAGCCGAGTCCAGCGCGATCTTGAGCGGCATTGTCGAGGGCGTGTTCACGGTGGACAACGAGCGCCGCATTCGCTACCTCAACCCGCAGGCGGCCGGGCTGCTGGGCACGGCCGCGGAAGACGTCATTGGGCGCTTCTGCGGCGATGTGCTGCTGCCACGGCCCACACGCGGGCGGCGGCCGTGCGACGACCAGTGCCCGATCTTGCACGCGCGCTTTCAGCCGGGAGCGCGGGCAACCGAGCACCTGGCATTGCCGGGCGGCCAGCGCACTGTGATCGTCACCAGCGCGCCGCCGGTCGAGCGCGCGTGGCCGGCCGGGGCCGAACTACAAGTGGTAGTGCTGCGCGATGAGACCGACGTGGAGGCCACCCGCCGCCTGCGCGACACCGTGCTGGCGAACATCTCGCATGAGTTTCGGACGCCGCTCTCGGCCCAGTTGGCGTCGATTGAACTGCTGCTCGACCAACTGCCCGACCTGAACAGCGACCAGATTGCTGGGCTGGTGATCTCACTGCAAAGCGGCACGCTGCGACTGACGCAGTTGATTGATAATTTGTTGGAAAGCGTGCGGATCGAGTCGGGTCACGACCAGGTGCGCCAGCGGCCGGTGCCGCTGGACGAGGTGGTTGAGCAGGCGGTCGAGATGGTGCGCCCGCTGCTCGACCAGCGGAGCCAGTCGCTGACGGTGGACTTGCCCTACCCGCTGCCGCGCGCGCGGGGGGATGCGCCGCGCCTGGTGCAGGTGCTGGTGAACTTGCTGGCGAACGCCAACAAGTACGCGCCGGTTGGCACGGCCATCTATGTGGGCGGGCGCGCAGAGACGGCCACGGTGGTGGTGTGGGTAGAGGACGAAGGGCCGGGGCTGCCCGACTTTCCGGCCGAGGCGATTTTCGACCGCTTTGTGCGCGCCAGCCTGGCCGACGGCGATGGGAGCAGCGCGGGCGGCGCGGGGCTGGGGCTGTGGATTGTGCAATCGATTGTGACGCGGCACGGCGGGCGCGTGACAGCCGAGAACACCGGCCACGGCACGCGGGTGCAGGTGACGCTGCCGCGCGCGCCGGCGGATGACGTGCCGTGAAAATCTTGGTGGTCGATGATGACCTGGCGCTGCGCGGGCTGGTGAGCTTTGCGCTGCGCCAAGCGGGCTACGAGCCGCAGGAGGCCGGCGACGGCCCCCAGGCGCTGGCGCTGTTTGCGCGCGATCAACCCGACCTGGTGATCCTGGATGTGAACTTGCCGGGCCAGAGCGGCTTCGAGCTGTGCCGCGAGCTGCGCAAGCAGACCAGTGTGCCGATCATGCTGCTGACGGTGCGCAACAGTGAAGAGGACGAGGTGCTGGGCCTCGACCTGGGCGCGGACGACTATCTGACCAAACCCTTCAGCCCGCGGGGTCTGCTGGCGCGGGTGCGCGCCCTGCTGCGGCGCGGCGAGGCGGCCGGCCCGGAAGCGGCGCCCCGCCCCGGCGGCCGGCATGTGGCCGGCGCGCTGAGCCTAGACCCCGAGAATCAGTCGGTCAGCGTGCAGGGCGGCCCTGCCACGCGGCTGACCAATTTAGAGTTTCGGTTGTTTCAATACTTGCTGGTCAATGCCGGGCACACGCTGCCGGCCGAACGGCTGATGCAGCAGGTGTGGGGCTATCGCGGCCCCGGCGACCGGCAAATGCTCAAGCAACTTGTGCACCGGCTGCGCCAGAAGGTCGAAGCCGACCCAGCCGCGCCGCGCTATGTGCTGACCGTGGTGGGGATGGGCTATCGGCTAGAGCCCGAGGGGATTGCGGCGGCGGAGTGACAGCTACCCGCCCCGCAAGAACTCGAGCACCACGCTATTAAACAAATCGGGCTGTTCGAGATTGGGAAGATGCGCGCAGTCGGGCAGCACGAACGCGCGCGCGCGGTCAATGGTCTGCGCCAGGTAATGGCCGGCCGCCACCGTGTCGGGACCGTCGATCCCGCCGATGATAACCAGCGTGGGGGTGTGGACCTCACCGAGCCGCTCGTAAGCCGGCGGTGCCAGGCGCTGCTCGGTCCCCAATTCTTTGGCCTCGTTGGCCAGCGCAATCACGTCCATCGCGCGCACGCGGTCGCGGAGGGCGGCCGGCACGGCGTCGGGCCCGCGCTGTGGCCCATCCACCCAGATTTGCACTTCCAATTCGGCCGTCAACCCAAAGTCGCCGGCGTCAAAGGCCGCCTCGATCGCGGGCCACTGTTTGGGCTTCGGGCCGACTTTGGGGTAGCCGGCGGGGGAACTGCACACCAGCACCAGACTGCGCACACGCTGCGGGTGGTCGAGCGTGAAGTCGAGGCACACCCCGCCGCCCTGCGAGCAGCCCAGCAAGCTGGCGCTCGGCAAACTCAGGTGGTCGAGCAGCCGGAGCAGGTCGTGCCGGTGCGCAAAGTCGCCGGCGACGGGCGCGGTCTGGCCAAAGCCGCGCATGTCAAATCGGATCACCTGAAAGTGCTCGGCGAACGCCATGAACTGCTCGTCCCACATGCGGCGGTCGGCGATGCCGGCGTGCACCAGCACCAG
>JBBRZY010000015.1:0-17061 GCA_038252885.1 Anaerolineales bacterium
AGCCGGGGCAGCAGCAGGTGACCGCCTCGGCACCCAACGTGCGCGTGATCGAGCCGACGGTGGGCATCGCCAAGAGCGTGACGCCCCCGCTGGTGGACAGCGGCGACGTGTTTACCTATCAAATCGTACTCAGCAACAGCAGCCTGGTGGATGCCTTCAACCTGGTGCTGACCGATACGCTGCCAGCGGCTGGCGGCGGCTCGCTGATCCTCGACCCGGCGATCGCCAGCGTCGACGACTCGGCCGCACTCGTGACGGGCGCGAACTTCGCGCTGCTGGGCGGAAACGCCACCGCCTGGGTGCTCTCAACGACCGTGCCGTTCGACATGCTGGTCGGGCCGCGCCTGATCACGCTGACCATTACGGGCACGGCGCCGATCTACCTGCCGCTGGGGACGACGGTGAACAACCAGGCCCTGGTGCGCTGGAGCAGCCTGCCGGGCGACGTGAGTACGCCGCGCTCGGCCTACAATCCGGCCGCGGTGGAACGCACCGGGGCCGACGGTCCGGGCGGCGCGCTGAACGACTACGCGGCCCAAGCCAATGCCGCCTTCGCCACCACGGGTTACCAGCTCGACAAGCGGCCGGTGACCCCCACCAACTACACCATCGGCGAGGTGGTGACCTACACCATCGTGATGACGCTGCCAGAAGGCCAGACGCCCGGGCTGATCATCACCGACAGCCTGCCGGGCGGGCTGCTGTATCTCAGCCACCAGGTCATCACCTCCGCGGCGGCCAGCGGCGGGGCCCTAGCTTTTGACTACAACGGCACGATCAACCCCACGCCGGTGTTCACGAACTCAGCCAGCGGGCTGGAGTTTGACTTCGGCGATGTGACTACGGCAGCCGACAACGACGGCAGCAACAACGCCTTCGCGCTGCAACTGACGGCCCAGGTGCGCAACGTCATCACCAACCAGATCGGCACGCTGCTAACCAACACGGCCTCGGCCAGCCTGTTGGTGCTGGGCAACCGCCTCGTGATCACCGACCCCACGCCGGTGGTCATCGCCGTGGTCGAGCCGGAACTGGCGGTGTTCAAGACTATCCCCGCTGGCTTCCCGACCATCCTCAATCCGGGCGACACGCTGACCTACACGCTGTACGTGTACCACAGCGCGGCCAGCCAGGTAACGGCCTACGACGTGGTGATTACCGACGTGCTGCAAAGCGACTTCATCAACGCCACCGTGATCGGCGCGCAGCGCTCGGACGGGCTGGTGCTGACGTCGCAGGTGGTGAGCCAGGAAATCCGCGTGCCGGCCAGCCCAACCACGTTTGACCTGCCGGTGGGGATGTCGGTGCTGGTGACCTACACGGTGCAGATCGACCCCGGCAGCACGGCCGTAACGATCACCAACTCGCTTTACGCCAGTTGGACGACGCTGCCCGGCGTGACGCCCGGCGAGCGCACCAGCGGCGACGGCTTCTTGAACGACGGCAGCCTCAACGACTACCTGGCGGCCCATGGCGTCTTTATCCACCTCGGGCAGGTGACCGCCATCGAGCTGGCGAGCTTTACGGCCACGGCCGCCGGCGACACCGTGACCCTGGCCTGGGAGACGGGCGTGGAAATTGACACGGCCGGCTTCAACCTCTATCGGGCGGCGACGCCCGACGGCGCCCGCACGCTGGTAAACCCGCTGCTGATCGCAGCCACTGGCGGCGGCGGCGGGGCGCAGTACACTTGGCCCGACCAGCCCGGCGATGGGTCGTGGTACTACTGGCTGGAAGACGTGGACACACACGCGGTGACGAAACTGCACGGCCCGGTGACAGCCCAGGTGGGTACACCGCCGAGCGCGCTATACCGCATCTACTTGCCATGGCTCGAACGCTAGGCCGGGCGCACCCTACTCTGGAGAATAACCAAACATGAACACAGACCCGCACACCAACGCCCAACCGCCGGCCGCCAGCACGCCGGCCCAAGCCGCCAAGCCAGCCTACGCCGAGCCGCAGGTGACCACCTACACCGACACCTCCCTGCTGGAGGCGCTCGGCCCGGCGCAGGCCGGCGGCACCTATACGGTCTTCGGCCCGATTTAGGCGCGCCCATACTCAAACGGCCCTGCCACAAAAAAGGACCGCCTGTCTCCAGGCGGTCCTTTTTTTGTGGCAGGGCCGGAATTTGCGTCGGCCTACTTGGTAATGATCGGGATGAACAGGCGCAGGAGTTGCTGGAAGATGTTGACCTGCTCGATGTCGTTGTAGGCGATGGGCTGCTGCCCCTCGGCCGCCAGGCGGCCATCTTCCGGCGGCACGTACAGCCCGCCGGCGTGGAAGTTGATGGTGTCGGCCGTATCCTGCGCGCCGCCATCCACGTTGATGGCGATGGTCGGATAAGGGACCAACTCGAACAGGTCGTCGCCATTGCCGCCCAGCAGGTTGATGACCGATAGCGTGGCGGTGGCCTGGGTGACGTTGCCGTCGGCCAGGGCCAGCAGGTTGGTCAGGTCGAACGTGTCGGCGCCGTCGCCGCCGGCCAGCGTGAGCGTCTCAAGATCGTTGAACAGGTCGGTGATCGCCCCGAAGGTCAGGCTGTTGGCGGTCAGCAGGAAGTTGTCGGCACCGGAGGTGCCGCTGAGCGACAAGGCGTCGGCCCCCGCCCCGGCGTCAATCGTGGCCGCGTGGGCCCAACCGAACAGATCGAAGCTGTTATCACCCACGCCGCCGGTCAGGCTGGCGGCCTCCAATCCGCCCAGGCTGTCGCCGCCCAGGCCGCTCAGGCCAGTCTCAGTCAACACAAAGTTGACATCGCCCGCTTCCTTGAGCGTATCGAAGCCGGCGTCGCCCAGGATGGTGTCGGCGCCCGCGCCGGCGGTCAGCCAGTCGTCGTCGGGGCCGCCCACCAGCCGGTCGTCGCCGCCCGCGCTGGTGAGGGTGTCGTTGCCAGCCGCGCCATCGAGCGTCACCGAACCGGGGAACGCCAGGGTGTTGAGCGTGTTCGCGCTGGTGCCGCCGGTCAGGCTGGCCGCCTCAAAGTTGTCGAGCGAGTCGGTGCCCAGCCCGGTCAGTTGGGTCGGCGTAAGCGTAAAGTCGACGTCGCCGGTTTCCACCAACCGGTCGGTATCGCCCGCGCCGCCCAGCAGCGTGTCGTCGCCCAGGCCGCCGGTGAGCGTGTCGCTGCCGGGGCCGCCCAGCAGGCTGTCTTTCAGCGGGCCGCCCTCCAGATAGTCGTCGCCGCTCAGGCCGGTGAGGGTGACCGAGCCAGTGAACTGGGCCGAGGAGATAATGTTCGCGCCCAGGCCGCCGGTCAGGCTGGCCTGCTCAAAGCCGGTAATGACGTCGGAGCTCAGCAGGGAGACGCCCTGGGTAATGACCAGGCCAGCGTTGGTGAGGACCAGATTGGCATCGCTGGCCTCAACCAGCCGGTCCACGTCGCCCCCGCCGCCGCCGCCGTCAAGTTGATCATTGCCCAGCCCGCCCCGCAGCGTGTCGCTGCCCAAGCCGCCCAGCAGCGTGTCCGCGTTGATGGTGCCGATCAGCGAGTCGTTGCCGCCCGCGCCGTCGAAGCGCACCCGGCCGCTGAAGGCGCTGGCATCCATGGTCTGGTTGGCCGCGCCGCCGGTGATGGTGGCGACTTCGAGGCCGTTCAGGAAGTCAGTAGTGCCGGCCACCAGGTTGGCCGAGGTCAGCAAGATGGTCGTGGCGTTGCTGGTTTCGAGCAGGCTGTCTTCAAACGCGCCGCTGCCGCCAAACATGATGTCGCTGCCGCCGTTGCCGGTGAGCGTGTCGGCGCCATCGCCGCCGTTGAGCTCATCGCCGGCCGAGCCACCGATCAGCAGGTCGCTGCCGGCGTCACCATTGAGCGTGACCGCGCCAGTGAACAGGCTGGCGTCGAGCGTGTTATTGCCGGGGCCGCCCGATAGGTTGGCCAACTCGATGGACCGCAATTCGTCGAGGCCCAGGCCGGTGAGGAAGTTGTTTTGCAACTTGAGCAGCGCCACATCGGCGACTTCGATCACGCGGTCGGTGTCGTCGCCGCCGTCGAGGGTGTCGTTGCCCAGCCCGCCGGTCAAGGTGTCAAAGCCTGCGCCGCCCAACAGGCTGTCGGCGTTGGTGCCGCCGATCAGGCGATCTCCGCCGCCCAGCCCGGTCAGGCTGGTGGGGCCGCTGAAGCCAGCAGCGTCAATCGTATTGGGGCCGTCGCCGCCGGTCAGGCTGGCCTCTTCTATCCCGTTGAGCACATCGGTGCTCAAAATCACCGTCGTCGAAAAGGTCAGGCTGCTATCGGTCAGGCGGAAATGCTGGTCGTAGGTCTCCTCCACCCGGTCGGTGCCGGGGCCGCCGTCGAGCGAGTCATTGCCCAGGCCGCCGTGGAAGGTGTCGGCGCCGCCCGCGCCCTGGAGCGTGGCCGTGCCGGTGAAGGCGGTAGCCAGGAACAGGTCGTTGCCGCTGCCGCCGGTGAGCGTGACGCGCAGCGTGTTGCTGAGCACATCGGTGCCCAGCCCCAGCAGGCTGTTGTTGGTCAGCGTCAGCGTCACGCCGGTGGTGGCCGTCACCAGTTCGGTCACGGCGTTGTCGCCCAGGCCGCCCACCAGGCTGTCATCGCCCAGGTTGCCTGTCAGCGTATCGTTGTCGTCGCCACCGTCCAGAAAGTCGGGGCCAAAACCGCCCACCAGCGTGTCATTGCCGAGGCCGCCGATGAGAGTGGTGCTGCCAGTGAAAGCCGCCGCGTTCATCGCGTTGGCGCTGCTCCCGCCGGTGAGCGAGGCCTCTTCGATGCCAATCAGCACATCGCTGCCGTTGCCCTGCACCAGCGCATCGGTCAGGGTCCAGTTGACGTCGGCAGTTTCCTTCACCCGGTCGGTATTCGCGCCGCCGTCGAGCAGGTCGCTGAAGGCGCTGCCGGTGAAGATGTCGTTGCCGCCGCCGCCGCGCAGGGTGACCGGGCCGGGGAAGCTGCTCAGGTCAAAGACGTTGGCGCTGCCGCCGCCGGTCAGGCTGGCTTCTTCAATCGAGGTCAGCAGGTCATCGCCTAAAGCGCCGCCGTGCAGCGTGCCCAGCTCATAGGTGAAGTTGACGTCGGCCGCCTCGGTCACGCGGTCGAAACCGGGGCCGCCTTCGAGCGTGTCGTTGCCGGGGCCGCCGGTGAGCGTGTCGTTGCCGGGGGTGCCCACGGCGGTGTCGTCGTCAAAAGCCGCGCTGAGCACGTCGTCGCCCGCGCCGCCATCCATAAAGTCGTTGCCGCTCGCGCCGATCAGGATGTCGTTGTCGGCGCCGCCGAACAGCACGTCGTCGCCAAACACGCCGTCCAGCAGGTCGGCGCCCGCACCGCCCACCAGGGTGTCGTTGGTGTTAGCGCCGGGGGCCGTGTCGCCGCCGGTGAGCGTGTCGGCGCCGTCGTTACCGACTAGCGAGTCGTTGCCCTGGCCGCCGGACAGGCTGTCATCCTTGACGCCGCCGATCAGGGTGTCGTTGCCCAGGCCGCCTTCTAGGGTCACTTGGCCGACCGCCGTCAGGGCGCTGCCAAACGCCGAAGCGTCGTAAGTATTGTCGAGCGCGTTGCCCACCAGGTGGGCTTCTTCGATGCTGATGAGCGTGTCGCGGCCCACCCCGTCGAGGCGGGTGGTGGCCAAAGTGAAGGTGAGCGCGTTCGAGGCAAAGAGCAGATCGGTTTCCGAGCCGCCATCGAGCGTGTCGTTGCCGCCCGTGCCGACCAGCGTGTCGGCCCCGGCCTTACCCAACAGCACATCGCCGCCCGAGCCGCCGGTGAGCGAGTCGTTGCCCAGCCCGCCGTCGAGCGTGGCCACCCCGGTGAAGCCGGTCAGGTTAAAGCGGTTGTTGACATCGGTGCCAGTCAACTGGGCGCTCTCGATGCCGGTGACGGTGTCAATCACCTCGCCCACCAAGCCCTCGGCAATCAGTGTGATGTCAAAGTCGGCCAACTCGATCCAGCGGTCGCCGGCGCCGGTGTGGGCCTCGCCCTGGAGGTTATCGGCGCCGCGATTGCCGGTCAGGGTATCGTTACCATCGCCGCCCAGCAGACAGTCGTCGCCGGAGCCGCCGATGAGGGTGTCGCCATTGCCCAGGCCGAGCAAGGTAACGTCACCGGTGAAATTGCCGGCGTCGAGCTTGTTGGCGGCCGCGCCGCCGGTCAGGCGCGCAGCCTCAATCCCACTGAGCTGATAATTGCCGCCGGCTAGCAGCGAGGCATCTGAGAGCGTCAGGTTCAGATCAGCCGTCAAGCTGATGACGTCGTGGCTGCCGAGGACACCGGTAATAATGCCGCCGGCGGTGCTGAGATTGTATTGGTTGGCGCCGCCGCCGCCGTCCAGGTAAACGGTCTTGGAAAAGCCCGTGGTGTTGAAGATGTTAGGGCCGGCGCCGCCGACGAGCAGCGCGCCCTCCACCCCCAGCAAGCTGTCGGTGCCATCGCCGACCAGGCCGGTGTCGGTCAGGTTGAAGACCGGAAAGTCGCCCGAGGCCATGATCAGGTCGGTGCCCGAGCCGCCGTCGATGGTGTCGTTGCCGCTATTGCCGATGATGGTGTCGTCGTTGTTTTGACCTTGCAGCACGTCGGCGTTGGGGCTGCCGATCAACAGGTCGTTGCCGCCGCCGCCGCGCATGGTGACCGCGCCATCGAAGGCCGAGGCGTCAAAGATGTTGGGCCCGTTGCCGCCCTGAATGATAAAGGCTTCAATCGAGACGAGGACGTCGTTGCCCAGGCCTTGAATGTTGCTGCCGGTCAGGGTGACGTTGGCGTTGCCGACGTCGTAGGTGGCCGTGTCGGTGCCGAAGCCGCCGTCGATCACATCGTTGTTCGTGCCGCCGGCCAGCGTGTCGTCGCCGCCGCCGCCCACCAGAAACACCGGGAAGGAAACGGCGCTGGCGTCAAACGAATTGCCCACATTGGCGCTGGTGCCGGCCAGCACGGCGAATTCAAAATTGGCGATCTGATCGCCGCCCAGGCCGCTGAGGGAGGTGGCGGTGAGGATGAAGTTGACGTCGCCCGTCTCGGCCAACACGTCCTCGCCGGCCTCGCCATCCATGGTGTCGGCGCCCAGGCCGCCCGTGATGGTGTCATCGCCGATGCCGCCCTTGAGCAGGTCGTTTTGGCTGGTGCCCACCAGTGAGTCGGCGCCGCCCTGGCCGTCGAGCGTAACCGTGCCGGTAAAAGTGCTGGAGTCGAAGCTGTTGTTGCCGGCGCCCCCGGTGAGGCTGGCCTGCTCGAAACCGGATATAACGTCTGGGAACCCGCTGACCAGCAGAAAATTCGAGAGTTGATAGTTGCTGTCGCCGGTGGCCACCACCCGGTCGAGCAGGCCGCTGCCGCCGTCGAGCACGTCGGAAAAGGCAGAGCCACGCAAGGTGTCATTGCCGCCCAGGCCGCGCAGCGTGACCGGCCCGGCAAAGTTCGAAGCATCGAGGTTGTTGGCGCCCGCACCGGCCGTCAGGCTGACGCGGTCAATCGCCGTAAAGTCATAGGTGGCGGCGCCGACGGCCCCACTGTTAGAGATGGTGAAGCTGCTGTCGCGGCTGAGGACCGCCAGGTCGTCACCAATGCCGCCGTTGAGGGAACTGGAGGCCGAGGGCGCGGACAGGGTGTCGTCGCCCTGGCCGCCGATCAGCGTCACCGCGCCGGTAAAGGCCGCCGCATTGATGTCATTGGCAGCGTTGCCGCCGGTGAGGCTGGCGCTTTCGATGTTGCTGAGCGTATCGGTGTCGCCGCCCACAGTGAAGCTGGTGGCGGTTAACACCATGTTATTGTTGGTGCTCTCCACCAGGTGGTCAACGCCATTGCCGCTGCCGTCGATCTCGTCGCCGTAGATTTCGTCCGGCGAGGCGCCGCCCGTGATGGTGTCGTTGCCGGCGCCGCCAATCAGCGTGTCGGCGAACGGGCTGCCAATCAAATAGTCGGCGCCGCCCGCGCCATTGAGCAGCACCGGGTGGTTGAAAGTGCTGGCGCTAATGATCTGGTCGTTGCTCCCGCCGATGACGCCATAAGCATCAATATCCGTCAGGGTGTCGTTGCCCTGGCCGCTGAAGTTGTTGCCGTTGAGCACGATGACGGCGGCGTTCGACTTCATGAGCGCGGTGTCTACGACGGCGTCCGAGCCGCCATCGAGCAAGTCGTCGCCTTCGCCGCCAGTGAGCGTGTCTCTGCCCGCCAGGCCTCTGAGTGTCGCGCCGCCGGTGAAACCGGAGGCGTCAATCACATTGTCGCCCGAGCCGCCGGTCAGGCTGGCAAATTCGATGTTGGTGAAGCTGTCGCTGCCCACCCCCACCGTGCCGGTGACGGCCGAGAGCCCGAGGAAAATGTTGCCATTGCCGCCGGCCGCCAATGTGTCCTGGTCGCCCTTGCCGTCGAGCGAGTCATTGCCGCTGCCGCCAGCCAGCAGGTCGTCGCCCAGGTTGCCAATCAAGGTGACGTTCCCGGTAAAGCCAAAGGCGAGGAGGCTATCGTTGCCGCTACCGCCGGTCAGGCTGGCCCGCTCAATGCTGCTGAGCACATCGGTGCCTTGGGCCGTCTGGGCCAGATTGTTGTCCGTCAGGATTATGGCGATGCTGCCGCCGGCATCGGAGCGGGAGGCCACCAGCGAGTCGGTCCCGTTCCCGCCCAACAGGCAGTCGGCGCCGGTGCCCCCAGAGAGGGTGTCGTTGCCGCCCTGGCCGCGCAACGTCACCGGGCCGTTGCTGAACTCGCTAGCGTCTAGGTTGTCGCCCAGCGTGTCACTGGCGGTCAGGTCGGCCTCGTCTATGCCGTTCAAGATATCGGTGCCCATGATGCCGGTCAGGGCCGAGTTGGTGAGCTTGAAATTGCCGTCGCCCGATTCGACCAGCCGGTCGGTGCCCGAAAAGCCGAAGATCGTGTCGTTTTCTGTGCCGCCGCTGAGGGTATCGTTGCCGCTGCCGCCGTTCAGGAAATCGGTGCCGCCCAGGCCGATAAGGACCACGCTGCCCTGAGTAAAATTGACGGCGTTGATGATGTTGTTGCCCGCGCCGCCCGTGAGGCTAGCGTGGTTAATGCCCAACAGGTAATCGTTGCCCCGATTTGTGCCGAACAGCGTGGCGGTGATGGCGTTTATCGAGCTCAGGGTCCAGTCGACATTGCCGGTGCCCACGACCCAGTCATTCACGAAGCTGCCGCTCAGGCTGTCATCGTAGTTGCCGCCGCCGCCCATGAGCGTGTTGTTGCCGCTGCCGGCGTTGAGCGTCACCGGGCCATTGAAGAACCCCGACGCGTCCATCACGTCGTTGCCGCTAGACGCCGCCAACGAGACCCGATCTATGCCGGCCAAGACATCGTTGCCCAGACTGGAGGTCATGTTCGAGCCGGTCACGGTCACCGAATTGGTATTTTGCGTCTCGCGCAGCAGGTCGTTGTCACCGCCGCCGTTCAAGGTGTCGTTGCCGAGTTCGCCGATCAGGGTGTCGTCACCGTTGTTGCCCTGAATGTTGTCGGCCTGCGGGCTGCCCCGCAGAAAGTCGGCGCCGGGGCCGCCGTTGATCGTCACCGGGCCGGCAAAGAACTGATCGGCCTGGACGGTGTGGCCGTTGGTTTGCACGGTGAGGACGGCCTCTTCAAAGCCGACCAGCGTGTCTGAGCCCTGGCCCGTAATCAGGGCGGTGTCGAGGTCCCAGTCGTTGTCGCCCGTGGCCACCAGGCGGTCGCCGCTGCCCGAGCCGCCATCAAGATAGTCGTTGAAGCTGCCGCTGCTGCCCCGCAGCGTGTCGGCGGCCCCATTCGATTGCAGTGTGACCGGGCCGCGCACGAAACCCGCGGCGTTCAGGTTGTCGGCCCCACCGCCCGATTGGATGTCAACGGCCTCAAAAAAGTTGCTGCCAACGGTATCGTCGCCCACGACGAGGCTGACCCCCGAGCGCGAAATGCTGGCGCCGCTATAAGTCATGGGCGAGCTGCTGCTGCTGTCACGCACGCGCAGCGTATCTGAGCCGCTGCCGCCAAAGACCGTGAGCGCGCCGTCAATGTCACCCAGCAAATTGCTGTTGCCGATAACGAACACGTCATTGCCCTGACCGGCATTAATGACGGTGGCGGGGGTGGTGCCAGTGACGTTGATGATGTTGTCGTTGTTTTCGGCGTCGATTTCGAGACGGTCAACGGCGCTAAAGCTGAGGTTGATGGCGCCCGGCCGGCTAAGCGAGTTGCCGCTGATGGTATATGTGTCTGGGTAGTCGGTCAGCGTGTCATTGATCGCCAGCGTATCGTTGGACGTGCCGCCATTGATCGTGGTGGCGGGATAATTGTCGCGCAGGACCAGGGTGATGCGGTCGGCCCCGTCATTGGTATTGATGACCAGCGCGCTAATGGCGCTGGCTGGGCAGTTGATGGTGGTGGTGCCGTTACCGCTGCAAAAGGCCGCTATGGCGCTGGCGCTCAGCCCGATGGCCCCTTCGGGAGAATCGGTGAGGGTGTAGCTGCCGTCGGCGTTTTTGGTCACCGTCAGATTGTTGGCGACCGACGATCCGCTATAAGTCATCGTGCCGGTGACGGTATCGCGGTCCATGGTCGAGATTGCCCCCGCTTTGCCGGCTGGCCGGGCCAGCGCCGCCAGCAGGGCCAACACGGTGGCCGCCGCCGCCGCGCGACCGTGCCGCACCGCCGGCATCAGCGGGGTGACTGGCGCGCGCGGCAACTGCTCGGGCAGCAGCCCGCCGACATATTGGCCCAGCCACTCGACCGCCAGAATTTGGTCAAGCGCGCCGGGCGCAGTGAGCCGCCGGCGCAGGTAACGCCAACTGGGGGCCAGCACCAGGCGGCTGCGGTCGTTCAGCCGGGCCTCGGCCGCGCGGTTGGCGTCGAGCACTAGCCGGTCGCTGCGGCCGACGACCAGCAGCGTGGCGGCCTGCACGGCCGGCAAACGCGCCGCCGCCAGGTCGGGCCGCCCACCCAACGAGACGACGGCCGAGATAGCCGGGCCGAGGTCGGCCGCAACGCTCAGGGCCGCCGCCGCCGCTGGGCCGGCCGCCAGCAAGCCCAGCCGCAAGTTGTGCGCAATGGGTTGGCGCTGCAGCCAGCGCAGAGCGGCCGTCAAGCGGGCCGTCCAGGCGGGCACGTCGAAGCCCTCGTACCCCCCGACCACGTTAACGGCCAAAGTGGCCAGGCCGGCGTTGTGCAGCGAGCGCAGCAGTTCGGCTTCGGCCGGAGCAGCCGCCCCCAGGCGCGGCACAACGACCCAGCCGGTGATGCCCGGGCGGGTGAGCGGGTATTCGAGTTCGAGGGTCAGACGCTGGTGGCCGCTGTAGATGACCGGCAACTGCCGAACAACGGGGTGAATCAGAGGGAGGGAGTTGGCTGAACGCACAGGGGCACGCCCCGGCTGCTTAGATTTCCAACTAGGCATGAACAGCGACTCCTTCGCCCGACTAACGACGCGGCCAACAACTCAACGTGGGCCGCCCTCGGGGCCACGCTACCGAGACCAAGTATACAAATGAAATTGAGGACGCCCGGCTTGCGACCGGCAGGTAGAACGCCCCGCATTATAGCCCCAAGGCACATGTCTGGCTAGTTGCCGATTGGCGTTTTGGCGTTTTGGTGGCGGTCGGAAGTTGGCAGTCGGAGGTCGGCACGCGGCGGCGCTGGGAGCTAGCCCAGAGAGGGCCTGTCGGTGACTCTGCCGGCAGCGGAGCGCGTGGTGGCCGGAAGCTGGGCACCGGTTGTGGCAGATCACACAAACGCACCGCCGGAAGGCAGAACGAGGCGGTTTTCGGACAAAAACGTGGACATGGTAAAATGATAGGTTGACAGTGACCAGGATATCAGTGACAATTCGCGGCGGCATTTTGGGGTCAGGCGCCCCCAGCCAGCGCGACCGGGTGCAAACGACGTTCACACGAACTGCCAGGTTCATCCCCTAACGGCCCAACCGCCTCGCCCGATGGTACCACGTCGCAACCCGCGTGGGTTCAAGTTTCAGCCCACGCGCGGCCAGAATTTGTTGCTGCCGTTGTGCAGGTTGTGACCCTTAGTGACTCGCGGGCTGAGACAACGCCGCTGAGTGGGCGTGCTAGAGGTGGCCGGGGGGCCTGAGCACACCAATTCCATATTCACCTCCCCTGGCCGACGGGGAGGCCTTGCCCAATGCCCCGTTCGACAACGGCGGGCATGTCGGAAGGGCGGAGCATGTCAGCGCCAGACAACCCCAACCTGCCACCGCCTCGCCCGCCCGCCACCGCCCTCGGCCAAACCGCGCTGTACTTGCAGCGCCAGGCAGCCTCGCCGGCCCGCTATGTGTGGGAGCAGGGGCTGCAAGCGGCGGCCAGCTGGGTGCCCACCCTGGCGGGGATTGGGCTGCGGGCGCTGCTGTACCGCCTGATGCTCAAGATGGATGGCACGGCCGCCATCGAGGCGCGCGTGCGGCTGCGGTTCGCCAGCCACATTCGGCTAGGGCGCGGCAGTTATTTGGATGAAGGCGTGTACATCCACGCCTGCCCGGCGGGTGTGAGCATCGGCGCCCGCACGCTGGTGATGCACGGGGCCGTGCTGCACGTGTATAACTTTCGCGGCTTGCCACATGCCGGCATCCGCATCGGCAGCGACAGCCTCATCGGCGAGTACACCGTCATTCGCGGCCAGGGCGGCGTGACACTGGGCGACCGGGTATATACCTCGCCCCTGACACAGATCATCGCCGTCAACCATGTGTTCAGCGACCCGGCCCGCCCGTTTGTCGAGCAGGGCATCACGGCCGAAGGCATTGTGATTGAAGACGATGTATGGCTGGGGGCGGCGGCGGTGGTGACCGACGGGGTGCGCATCGGCCGGGGGGCCGTGGTGGCGGCCGGGGCCGTGGTGACCAGCAATGTGCCCGCTCACACGGTCGTGGGCGGGGTGCCGGCGCGCGTAATCCGTGAGATTACTGATCAAAGCGCCTCCGAAACAGCCCGCCGCGAGATATACTACTAGCACAACAGCCGGGGGGCTGGGGCGAAGTCAGCAAGGCAGGCGTATGTCAACGTTTCAGTGGTTCGCATGGGGAGCGGGGGTGCTGGTGGTGGCTGGCCTGTGGTCGCTGGGCCGGCGTCAACTTATACAACGAGCATTGAAGTATGATCAAAAATGTCCAAAGTGCGGCGGGGAAAAGTGGCACCGCATCCATCGCCACCTGCCCGATCACGTGTTTGGGGCGGGCCTAACCATGCGCCGCTTCAAGTGTTCCAACCCCGACTGCGGGTGGGACGGCTTGCGCCGCAAGCCTGGCAAATGAGCGTGGCGCCCGCGACCTCCCCCGCCCTCGCATCGCATATTTCGGTGATTATCCCGGCCCTGAACGAAGAGGCCGGCATCGCCAGCATTGTGGAACGCGTCCTGGCCCAGCACGCGGCCCTGGTGGCGGTCGGCGTGCCCGGCCTGGAAGTGATTGTGGTCGACGACGGCTCGCACGACCAGACCGCCGCCGTCGTCGAGCGGGTGGCCGCCGCCGCCACTGGCGGGGCCACGGTGCGGCTGGTGCGCCACGGCCTCAACCGGGGCTATGGCGCGGCCATCAAGACCGGGCTGGCGCTGGCGCAGGGCGACCTGATTGCCTTCCTAGACGCCGACGGCACTTACCCGCCGGAGTACTTCCCGCAGTTGTGCGCCTGCGCGCTGGACGGGGCCGATGTGGTCATTGGCTCGCGCATGTCCGGTGCGGCCAGCGAGATGCCCGTGATGCGCCGGGTGGGCAACGTGATGTTCGCCGGGCTGATTACGCTGCTGGGCGACCAGCGCGTGCGCGACTCGGCCAGCGGCATGCGCGTGATCAAGCGGGCGGTGCTGCCGCAGCTTTACCCCCTGCCTAACGGCCTCAACTTCACGCCGATCATGAGCATGCGCGCCATCCACGAGGGCCTGGCGCTGGTCGAAGTGGCGATCCCCTACCGCGAGCGCGTGGGCCGCTCGAAGTTGAGCGTGGTGCGCGACGGTCTACGCTACACCCACTCCATCTTGTGGACCGCACTAGGGTACAATCCGGTGCGGATTTTGGGCACTCTGGGGCTGGCCGGCATCGGACTGGCGGGGCTGGTGGGGGCCTGGCTGGTGGTGCAGCGGGTGCAGGGCATTACGACTGTCGGCCCGTGGGGGGTGGTGGCGGTTTTTGCCGCGCTGGTGTTGGGCGTGGGCGGGGTCAGCCTGTTCGGGCTGGGCGCGACCTTCAACTACCTGGTGGCGCTGCTGCGCAAGCGGCCGGTGCGCATGGGGCTGTTTGGCAAGCCGATCTTCGACCCGCCGCTCGACCGGCACTTTGGGTGGCTGGGATTGACGATTGGGGGGCTAGGGGGGATACTGGCAGTGGCGGCGCTAGTCTTGGGCCTGCATGGGTGGGCGCTCGACCGGCTCAGCCTTTATTTGGTTGGTAGTTCTCTGCTGATGCTGGTGGGCCTACAATTGGGCACGTCTTGGGTCTTGATGCGCACGCTGCAAGAGCTGTCGGAGCGCGAGATTCAAACGCAGCACGATTTGTCCGGCGGCAAGCACCTAGCTCCGGCCGGAAAGAATGGTGGTAAGCATGTCTGAAACAAATAATGGTAAAGCCGACGGTGCGGTCACGGCAGAAATCCGCAGCAACCTCGGCTCTCGGCGCATTGTCAAATTGCCGCCCCCGCGCTTCCCCGACGCCGACGCGATAGTGCGCTCCGGCTCGATTGCTCGCAGCCAAAACAGCAAAGTCGACGTCCTGCTGGTGAACCCGCCCTCGCCCGACGGCGGCATTTGGATTCGCACCCAGCACCGCGTGGGCCGCCGCAGCCGCGAGAACATGATCTGGCCGCAGGTGAGCCTGGCGCAGATGGCCGCGCTGCTGGCCCCCGACTACACCGTTGAGATTGTGGATGCGATTGCGACCCGCATGGACTGGGAAGAGTTCGGTGCCATCTTGCGCGACCGCCGCCCCCAGTATTATCTGACGCAGGTCACCGCCCCCACCCTCACCAACGACATGTACGGCGCCTTCCTGGCCAAGAGCCACGACGCCGTCACCATCGCCTTCGGCACGCACGTCACGCCGCTGGCGCGCGAGACGCTGCGGCAGTTCCCCGCGCTCGACTTTGTGCTGCGCGGCGAGCCCGAGATGACCCTGCGTGAGCTGATCGACACCTTTGCGGTGGCGCGCGGCCAGTGGCACGTGAACGAGCAGGGTCGGCTGATCAGCAAAGAGACCGGCCACGAAGCGCGCGGCCATGAAACCCTGTGGCCGATGTGGGTCGGGGCCGACCCCACCTGGCGTCCGGCCTGGACCGTGCCCGCTGCGCCGACCAACGGCAACGGTCACAACCTGAGCTTTACCGAGAACGGGCTGCCGCTGCTGCCGGCCATGCCCAAAGAAGACCTGCGCCCCTGGCCGCATGACATGCAGTTGGTCAACATCAAGGGCCTGGGCTGGCGGCGCAATGGCGAGATCATGCTCAACTGGGACCGGCCGTTCTTCGCCAGCCTAGACGACCTGCCGATCCCGCACCATCATTTGCTGCCGCTCGATAAGTACCGCATGCCGATGATCAAGGGGCCATACACCTTCATCGTCACCAGCCGCGGCTGCCCGGCTGGGTGCAAGTACTGCATCAAGCATGTCAGCTACCAGAACTCGGTGCGGCTGCGTTCGCCCGAGAAGCTGGTGCAAGAGATGTGGCTGCTGCACGACCTGGGCGTGCACCACATTCACATGTACGCCGACCTGTTCACCGTCAACCGCGATCAGGTGGTGGAGCTGTGCAAGCTCATCATCAAAGAAAACCTGAAGATCACCTTCACGGCCAACAGCCGCGTAGACTACGTGGATGAGGAACTGCTGCGGCTGATGGGCCGCGCCGGCTGCACCCTGATCTCGTGGGGCATCGAGAGCGGCAACGAGCTGATCCTCAAGCGGGCGCACAAGGGCTACAAGATGGAGCAAGCCCACAAGGCCCTCACCTGGGCCAAGCGCGCCGGCATTAAGAACTGGGGCTATTTCATCATCGGCCTGCCCGGCGAAACGGTCGAGACCATCGCCGAGACCATGGCCATTTCTAAGAAGCTGCCGCTCGACATCGCGCTGTTCCACGTGGCGGCCCCCTACCCTGGCACACCGTTCTTCTTCGAAGTGGTCGAGAACAACTGGTTCCGGTCCGGCACCAATTGGGAAGAAGTGGATATGGACCAGGGCACCGTGCTCGACTACGAAAACCTCAAGGCCGAAGACCTGCTCTATTGGCAGAAGCGCGCCTTCCGCGAGTGGGCCTTCCGGCCCGGCCCGGTGCTGACCATGCTCAAGTCTATGAACACCTGGGCCGGCTTCAAGAGCGCCATGGACATCGGGCTGCAAACCCTGGGCTGGGTCAGGGACTAACGCCGCCTCGGGTGGCATTGGCCCCGCCTGCCGGTCTACCCTCAACTCCCGGCTGCTGGTCGTCTCAGCAGCCGGGAGTTTGATCGAAATTGCCCCTTTGACCACCACGCCCACCGCTTCACCACCAGGGTTAGCGCCAATTTGGTTAGAATGGGCCGAGTGGCTGGCGCTGCTGGCCGCCCTGGGGTGCTGGCTGGTGTCGGCGCAGTACACGCCGCTGATGGTGGTCGGTGGGGTCTGCCTGGTGGGGTCGTGGCTGGCGCGCTACCAGCGCACGGGGCAGTTGCTGGCGCCGACCGTGCTCGATTGGCCGCTGCTGGCCTTCATGCTGGCGGCGCTGGTGGGGCTGTGGGTCGCGCCCGATGGGGGGGCGGCCCTCGTGCGGTTATACTGGTTCACCGGCGCAGCCGGGCTATACGTGGCGCTGGCCGGCAGCCGCCCAGCCGTCTTGCAGCAGGCGGCAGCCGGTCTGGTCATCGGCGGCAGCTTGTTAGCGGTATACTTCGTGACCCAGAATCCATGGTCCGAGGCGTCCGCCAAGATCGCCCTGATCGGTCAAATGGGCCAGTCGCTCAACGCCCTGGTGCCAGATCTAGGCGCGTATAAACCCCACCCGAACGTGGTCGCGAGCCTATTGGCCGTGTGCCTGCCGGTGGCCGCGGCGCTGGTCTGGCAGGCCGCCCGCGCCAGCCGCCGGACGCGCTGGCAATTGCCGGCCGCGCTCGGGCTGGCGGGGCTGATTGGGCTGGGGCTGGTGTTTACCGAGAGCCGCAGTTCGCTGTTG